>NZ_WWSA01000023.1:0-47408 GCF_009875615.1 Dorea sp. BIOML-A1 | reverse complement strand
TTTCGAAATTTGCCTGTTTGAGCCGAATGGCGAGTTGCAAATTTCGGAAGCCCGTTTTTAGCATAATTTTGACGCTTTAGTATTTCCCGCCGACGGAACCTGAACAGGAACGGCTTCCTACTTTTTATGCAGGTCCGGGTCGTCGTGCCTTTCTGAATTAAATCCCAATTACNCACCCACGGAATAAAAAGTAGAAAGCCGTTCCAGTGAATGTGAAGAAGGTGTTGGAAATAGTTAAGCGTCAAAATTATGCGTTGGGTTTTCGAAATTTGCCTGTTTGAGCCGAATGGCGAGTTGCAAATTTCGGAAGCCCGTTTTTAGCATAATTTTGACGCTTTAGTATTTCCCGCCGACGGAACCTGAACAGGAATGGCTTTCTACTTTTTATGCAGGTCCGGGTCGTCGTGCTTTTCTGAATTAAATCCCAATTTAATACAAATAAAGATACTTCGGAATCCCGTTCTCATACACCGTATTCATTTCCCCCTGAATCAACGGCGTCAGATAATCCACCATCTTTTCCGTCACATCATTTCCCGCATCATTAATATAATCCGCAGGCACACTCTTGATCGCATTGGCAATATCACATACTGGAAGTGCCTTGAATTCTGTAGCATAAGGCTTATCAGAAGTACGGATCACAGCAGCCATCATACCGGTTGCACCCCCGAGCGCATACTGGCAGGCGGTCTTTCCGAGCATTCTAGATTCCTGGATGTCGGTAGCACTTGCAAGATGTGCGGCGCAGCGCTGCATCAGGTTCAGTTCGATCGAACGTACCTTGCATCCGATCTCATTTCTGACAGCATCTTCCAGAACCTTTGCGGCACCGGCGATATAGCTGTGACCAAAGGAATCTACAGCAGAGCTCTGTACTTCTTCGGAAATGTAACGGCCGTCTTTGTTCTTCACGCCTTCGCTGACAGCGATGATCACGGCATCCTGTTCTTCCAGTTTTGCTTTTACATCTTTTAAGAATGTATCAATGCTGAATGGTACTTCGCAGAGATAGATGAAGTCAGGTCCTTTCGCACCATTTGCACGGGCAAGGCAGGAAGCGGCAGTCAGCCATCCGGCGTCACGGCCCATGACTTCTACGATAGTTACTGCTTTAGTTGCGTATACGTGGCAGTCGCGTTCCAGCTCGGCAAATGTAGTTCCGATATATTTTGCGGCAGAACCAAAACCAGGACAGTGATCCGTTCCGCAGAGATCATTGTCGATGGTCTTAGGAGCACCGACAACCGTAATATCTGTGATTCCCTTGGCGTTCAGATATTTGGAAAGCTTGTCCACTGTATCCATGGAATCATTTCCACCGATATAGATAAAGCAGTCAATATTGTATTTTCTAAGAACAGAGATAATGGTCTCATATTCATCTGCACACATAGCAGGATCTTTTAATTTCACACGGCAGGAGCCGAGTGCAGAAGCAGGGGTCTGACAAAGAAGATCCAGTTCGGATACATTTGTAATTTTAGTTTTCAGATCTATCAGGTTCTCAGTCAGCACTCCCTGGATTCCGTTGATCGATCCGTAAATCCTATCTACGGACGGGCTGGAAAGTGCGTTCTCAACTACTCCGGCAAGGGTTGCGTTGATTGCAGAAGTTGGTCCGCCGGACTGTGCAACTAGTAAGTTCTTCATATGATAATCTCCTAACTTTTTAAATTCAGTAAATATAGTATAACATAAACCAGGGGGATATGGTATAATAGAAATATATGTGAGTTTTTAAAAAAGGAGAAACATTGGTATGGAATTGACAACAATCAGAGAATTGTATAAAAACAGAGATTCATACATGGATCAGAAAGTAACAATCGGAGGATGGGTAAGAAGTATCCGTGGATCCAAAGCATTCGGATTTATCGTGGTAAATGACGGAACCTTCTTTGAGCCTTTACAGGTTGTATACCATGACAAGATGGATAACTTTGCAGAGATTTCCAAGTTAAATGTCGGGGCAGCAGTGATCGTTACAGGTACGCTGGTAGCAACACCGCAGGCAAAGCAACCATTTGAGATCCAGGCGGATACCGTAGAAGTTGAAGGAGCATCGGCACCGGATTATCCGCTTCAGAAGAAGCGCCACAGTTTTGAATATCTGAGAACGATCGCACATTTAAGACCTAGAACGAATACGTTCCAGGCAGTATTCCGTGTACGTTCTCTGACGGCATATGCGATTCACAAGTTCTTCCAGGAGAGAGGATTCGTATATGTGCATACACCACTGATCACAGGAAGTGACTGTGAGGGTGCGGGAGAGATGTTCCAGGTAACGACTATGGATCTGAATAATGTACCGAAGAATGAAGACGGAAGCGTAGATTATTCCAAAGATTTCTTCGGAAAAGAGACAAGCCTTACCGTAAGCGGACAGCTGAATGGAGAGACTTATGCACAGGCATTCCGTAACATTTACACATTCGGACCGACATTCCGTGCAGAAAACTCTAATACAACACGTCATGCGGCAGAATTCTGGATGATCGAGCCTGAGATGGCATTTGCAGATCTGGACGACAATATGTTTGTTGCAGAAGCAATGTTAAAATATGTCATCAATTATGTACTGGAGAATGCACCGGAAGAGATGAATTTCTTCAATTCATTTGTGGATAAGGGACTTCTGGAGAGACTGCACAATGTAGTATCTTCTGATTTCGCAAGAGTGACATATACAGAGGCCGTTGAACTTCTTGAAAAACACAACGATAAATTCGAATACAAAGTAACATGGGGAACAGATCTTCAGACAGAGCACGAAAGATATCTGACAGAAGAAGTCTTCAAACGTCCGGTGTTTGTGACGGACTATCCGAAGGAGATCAAAGCATTCTATATGAAGCTGAATGATGACGGCAAGACGGTTGCGGCAGTAGACTGTCTGGTGCCGGGAATCGGTGAGATTATCGGAGGAAGCCAGAGAGAGGATGACTACGATAAGCTGAAATCAAGAATGGACGAACTGGGACTGAAGGAAGAAGACTACAAGTTCTACATGGATCTTCGTAAATACGGTTCTACAAGACATGCAGGTTTCGGACTTGGATTTGAGAGATGCGTAATGTATCTGACAGGAATGGGTAATATCCGTGACGTGATTCCGTTCCCAAGAACTGTCAATAACTGCGAACTGTAATGGTGGATAACGACACTTGAAAAACTTATATAAAAATATATATGGGGACGGGGGATTTTTGGAAATCTCCCGTCCCTGTATAGAATCGAGGGCAGTATGAATATATTAGTAGTAGACGATGAAAAGGAAATCGCTGATGTAGTAGAGCTTTATCTTCAGAATGATCAGTACAAAGTATTCAAATTTTATAACGGCCAGGATGCACTGGACTGTATCAATAGTATGAAGATCGACCTCGCGATCCTGGATATCATGCTTCCGGATATTGACGGTTTCCAGATACTGAAGCAGATTAGGCAGAAGTATACATTCCCGGTGATCATGCTGACGGCGAAGACGGAGTACATGGACAAGATCACAGGACTTACGCTGGGAGCGGATGATTACATTCCGAAGCCGTTCAATCCACTGGAATTAGTTGCGAGAGTGAAAGCACAGCTTCGCAGATATACACAATACAACGAAGGAACCAAGGAAGAAGGCGATGTGTTGGACTTCGGAGGATTACTTTTGAACCGTACGTCTCATGAATGTGTATACAATGAAGTGCCGCTGACACTGACTCCGATAGAATTTGACATCCTTTGGCTTCTCTGTGAGAACCGGGGAAAGGTCATAAGCTCGGAAGAGTTATTTGAGAAAGTATGGCATGAGAAATATTATAAGAACAGTAACAACACGGTGATGGTGCATATCCGTCATCTCCGCGAGAAGATGAGTGCACCGACAGGCAAGTCTGATTTTATCAAGACTGTGTGGGGAGTGGGCTATAAGGTTGAAGAATAATTATCGGAAATTGAAATTCAGTATCCTCCTGCAGACAGTGTTGGTTACAGCACTTACCGTTTTGGTAGGAGGGGTACTGCTCAAATTTGTGATCGATGGAATTTATAATGACAGTTTTGCCAGGTTTTTTGTAGATGCTCTGGTGTTTCTGAATGTAAATGAAAAGACGGCGATCCACCTCTATTGGAAACTGGTCGGAGATAACAAGACATTCTATATGATCGTTGGGTATCTGATCCTTTTTGCGCTTTTCTTTTATGTGGCACTTTCCCAGATGACTAAATATCTGGATCAGATCGATCACGGAATTGAAAATATCATCTCGGAATCAACAGATCCCATCCACCTGATCACAGAATTAAAGCCTATCGAGATCCGGTTAAATGAGATCAAAGCGACATTGAAACGGCAGGAGCTGGAAGCAACGGAAGGTGAAAAGAAGAAAAATGACCTGGTACTTTTTCTGGCACATGATCTGAAGACACCTCTGACTTCCATTGTGGCATATCTTACGATGCTGGAAGATCATCCGGACATGCCGGAAGAAGAACGAGAAGCATATACACATATTGCCCTGGAAAAATCCATCCGGCTGGGTGAACTGATCAACGAATTCTTTGACATCACCAGATATAATCTTCAGAACATTGAATTGGAACCGGTAGAGATTGATCTCACGATGATGCTGGAACAGCTGGCAGACGAGCTGTACGGAGTTCTGCAGGAGAAGAAACTGACCTGTGAAGTGGATGTAGAAGAAGATCTGATGATCTACGGAGATCCGGACAAGCTCGCAAGAGTATTTGATAATATCTTAAGAAACGCAATTGCTTACTGCTATGCAAATACGGAGATCCGGATTGAAGCAAAGATAAAGGACGGGGATATCGAGATCACATTTACCAATGCAGGAGATAAGATTCCGGGTGATATGCTTCAGACAATATTCGAAAAGTTCTACCGTGTGGATGGTTCCAGATCAACGGGAACCGGCGGCGCAGGTCTCGGACTTGCAATCGCCAAACAGATTGTGGAGCTGCATGGGGGCAGAATTCTGGCAAAAAGTGATGACAATCAGACGCAGTTTGTCGTGACATTGCCATCGAAGGAAAAGACAGAACAGAAAGAAGGAAGCAAGGATGAAGTTCATACACATCGCAGACTTGCATTTAGGGGCAAAACCGGACGCGGGAAACGCCTACAGTCAAAATAGAGAACAGGAACTCTGGGACAGCTTTCGGGATATCATAACAATCTGTAACCAGAAGAAGACAGATCTGTTGCTGATTGCCGGAGATCTGTTTCACAGACAACCCCTGTTAAGAGAATTAAAAGAAATGAATTCCATACTGGAGATGCTGGAACATACGGAGGTGGTCATGATTGCCGGCAATCATGACTATATTAAGAAAAATTCTTATTACAGGACATTTTCCTGGGCACCGCATGTGCATATGATCTGTTCGCAGGAGATCGATTGTGTGGAACTTGAACGGATCCAGACGGCTGTCTATGGATGCAGTTATCATTCCAGAGAAATCCATGATCCGGTCTATGATCATGCAGCCCCGGAAGGACGGCAGAAATATGAGATATTGCTTGCACACGGCGGTGATGAGAAACATATTCCGATCAAGAGCAATCAGATTATGACACTTGGCTATGATTATGTGGCATTCGGTCATATTCATAAACCACAGCTGTTGGTGGAAAACAGGATGGCGTATGCCGGTTCGCTGGAACCGACGGATACAGGAGATATCGGGAGGCATGGCTATATCGAGGGAAGAATTACCGGAAAAGGCTGTCAGATCCGGTTTGTACCACATGCGTTGCGGGAATACAGAAACTGCGAGGTAAAGGTGGATAAATCTGTAACCGGTCATGTACTGAGGCAGAAAATTACAGATATGATCGCAGAGCAGGGAATGCAGCATATGTATAAGATCACATTAACCGGATATCGTGATCCGGATATCTGGTATGAGTTGGATCATATGGATCCCTATGGTAATATAGTGGAGATTACGGATCATACAAAGCCGGCGTATGATTTTACAAAATTAAAAAATGAAAATAAAGGAAATATTCTTGGGCAATACATTGAAAGCCTGGAGGGGTATCCGGCAGACAGCTTGGAGTATCAGGCACTCTGTGAGGGAGTACGGGCGTTGATGGAGACAAGAAGAGGCTAGAACCGAAAAATGCAGATTAATGAATTATTGTTAAAAAACTTTGGAAAATTTCATGACCGGCAGATCAATCTGGAAGAAGGGATCAATCTGATCCATGGGGAAAATGAATCTGGAAAATCTACGATCCATACCTTTATCAAAGGGATGCTCTTCGGAATCGAACGGGGAAGAGGCAGAGCGGCGCAGAATGATACATTCAGCATCTATGAACCGTGGGACAATCCGAATTATTATTCTGGAACACTGAAATTTGCAAGCGGAGGGAAACATTTCCGTATTGAAAGAAATTTTGATAAATATTCCAAAAAGGCAGAGCTTGTCTGTATAGAGGATGGAGAGGTCCTTTCTGTAGAGGACGGGGATCTGCGGATGCTGCTTGGAGAGATGAATGTTGACCGTTATGAGAATACGGTTTCCATGAGTCAGAGAAATGCACAGATGGGCGAAAGTATGGCGATGGAATTGAAAAATTATGCGACAAATTATTATACTTCAGGCAATGGAGAGATCGATCTGAATGGGGCGTTGGAACAGCTGAAAGGCAGGAAGAAGGTTCTGGAAAATGAGATTCGCATGGAGATGTCCAGAAAGCAGCAGAAGCGTGAAAAACTGGAACAGGAAGTCTCGTTTATCTGGCGTGATGTTCATCATCTGGAGGAGGAACTCGACCGGGTGGAGGAAGAACTGGAGTACAGAGCCGGAAAAGAGGAAGAAAAACGGAAAGAACGGCAGCTGGAAGGAGAACATGGAAAAGGTGTCATGGATGAGATACGTCCGGAAAAATGGAGGATCCATCCGATGGAGATACTGATATTCGCACTGGTTATCGTGGCTGCAGTGATCATACTTTCGAGACCATGGAATTATCTGGTGGCGATTGTACTGTTCCTTGCATTTGGCCTGTATGTATGGAACCGGATGAAAGTCGGAAAGAAACAGGTAAAGACGGAACCGGAGATCATTTTGGAAGAGATCACGCAGGAAGAAGAAAAGGTTCCGATCGAGAAGTTACGGTGGGAAAAGGCCCATATTACAGAAGAACTGAAAGAAAAAACAATTCAGTATGATAATCTTGGAGAGCAGCTGGCAGAATTGGATGAGATCAATGAACAATCCCGAGAATACGAAATGAAACGCCAGGCAGTTCAGATGGCAGCAGAGCATCTGGAGCAGCTGTCAGGAGCAATGCGCGGATATTTGAAAAGAGATCTGAATGAGAAGGCTTCTGCGATCATCCGTGAGATCACCGGGGGAAAATATACAAAGCTCGTCACAGATGAAAAACTTCATGTATCGCTTGTGACAGACGAAAAACTGGTGGAGATTGAACAGGTAAGCCGGGGAACAGTAGAACAGATCTATCTGGCATTGCGTATGGCGGTCGGAGAACTGTTGTGCGAAGAAGAGATGCCAGTGATTCTGGATGATGTGTTCGCATATTACGATGAAGAGAGAATGCTGCAGACACTTAAGTGGCTGAAAGCACATAAGAAACAGGTATTGTTGTTTACCTGTCAGAAGAGAGAAGAACAGGTGATGAAGGAAGCGGGAATTGCTTATCATAAAATAGAACTATAACGTGTTGAATTGAAGTAAGATAGAAAATAAAAATGCTGCCGGGAATTTCCAGGCAGCATTTTTAGAATCTTAAACTTCTTCGCCGTTTTTATATTTAGTAACAACATTCTGAATTCTTTCAATCGGATTCAGGATGCTGCTGATAGAACCGTCATGGTTCAGTGTATCAATAACAAGTGCGATATATTTGCTCATGTCACAGTTGATATAATATGGACGTTCCAGAAGTTCCGGTGTCTGATAGATTAAGTTGGTAGTCAGAACAGCATCCAGGATACCTTCTTCATATGCCTGGTCAAATTTCTCCAGTCCGTTTGTGAACAGACCGAATGTAGCGGCACAGAAGATACGTTTTGCCTTGCGCTGTTTTAACTGGCGGGCAACATCTAACATACTGTCACCGGAAGAAATCATATCATCCAGAATGATTACATCTTTTCCTTCTACGGACGATCCGAGGAACTCATGGGCAACGATTGGGTTACGTCCGTCTACCACACGCGAGAAGTCACGACGTTTGTAGAACATACCCATATCAAGATTAAGTACGTTGGCAAGATAGATTGCACGTCCTGTAGCACCTTCATCCGGGCTGATCGCCATCATGTGTTCGCTGTCGATCTGAAGGTCTTTGAATGTACGGAGAAGACCTTTGATGAACTGGTAAGTCGGACGGATTGTCTCGAATCCATTTAATGGAATCGCATTCTGTACACGAGGATCGTGTGCATCAAAAGTAATAATGTTGTCAACACCCATGCGGACAAGCTCCTGAAGAGCAAGTGCACAGTCCAGAGATTCACGGCTGCCTCTCTTGTGCTGACGGCTTTCATATAAGAATGGCATAATGACGTTGATACGACGTCCTTTTCCACCTACTGCAGCAATAATACGTTTCAAGTTCTGAAAATGATCGTCAGGGGACATATGATTTACATTTCCTGTCAGTGAATATGTCAGGCTATAGTTACATACATCGACCATAAGATAAAGGTCTTTACCACGAACAGATTCGTTGATGATACCCTTGGCTTCACCAGAACCAAAACGTGGAACTTTTGCATCAATTAAGTATGTGTCTTTCTCATAGCCTGTGAAAGCAACATCGTTCTTATGAACATGTCCATCTTCTTTTCTCCATTTTACGAGATAGTCATTAACCTTTGCTCCCATCTCTGTACAACCGTCAAGAGCGATCAGTCCAAGTGCTCCTACCGGTATATTCTCAAGATTACGATCGTTACGGCGTAACATCATTAGTACCTCCCAGGTTTAATAATTTTTTTTGGATACGGATATCATCACCGGTAATACGCAGAATGGTGTAATTACTGCTGATGCGTGAAAATGTCCGTTCCGAGTAAATAGTTTTTATATCATCCAATGCAAGGTTGGTAGATATTATGGTTGATTTCTGTCTCAATATACGTTCATTCAGACAAATGAACAGCTGGGATACAGTGAATGAATTCGGCAGTTCTGTTCCCAGATCATCAATGATCAGTAAGTCACAGTCGTAGATATGTTCGAATACATCAGAATCCTTGTTCTGCCGTTTCCCAAATGTGTTCTCTGCAAGGATATCAAAAAGTCCGGCTGCTGTAAAGTAGATAACGGAATAAGCTGAATCCATTAATTCCTTTGCAATGCAGTGGGAAAGAAAAGTCTTTCCCACACCGGTGTCTCCATACAATAGTATGTTATGAAATTCTTCAGAGAATGTATCTACGAAGTTGTGACAGACATTTAATGCGGTTTCCATGGATTCCAGAGAAGACCGTCCGGTAAGAGGATCGATATGATTTCTGGAATAATAGGTCAGAGAACAGGTTGAAAAGTTCTCTTTGTCAAGGATATCTTTGAGATTGGATTGTGTGTATAAATAGTCTACAATCGCTTTTTTGAAACAGTGACATTTGTGTGTGCCAATATAACCGGTATCCTTACAGTCGGGACACTGGTAATGCATTTCCAGATAATTGGCGGGCAGACCGTGTGATTTTAACAGTGCAGGTTTTTGGGCAGAGAGTTCTTCAATCTCTGACTTTAATGAAGATAAAGCAGTCTGGTCTCCGTCCAAAAGCAGCCTTGCCTTTTTTACACTTAAAGAAGAGATGGAATGATCCATTTCCTCCAATTCAGGAATGAGAGCGTATGCCTTCTCATAGCGTTTTCTGAGCTGAAATTCATTATCCAGTTGTTTTTGTTCATAAGTACGCATTAAGTGATCGTACTGAGAATTGGAAAGTGCCATGTAATGGAAACTCCTTCATACCTAAGTATGCAAGAAAAACTGTCAGTGACAGGCTCTCTTGCATTCATATAATAAAATCTGATATGTATAATTTATTGCTGAACCAGGCGGCGTTCTAGATCGTTCATATCATAGGAACGGCCATCGAAGTTATTGAACTTATTATTCTGGCTGCTTACAGGCTTCTGAGCCTGCTGTTGTCTCTTGCGTTCTTTTGCACGTTCTTTCTCTTTGCGGTAGTCAGCATCAACCGCATCGATATCTTTCAACTGACGGACGTTCTTGTCCTTCCAGCGCTTCAGAATGGAATCGGTGTAATCAAAGCTTGGCTGATGAATGGAATTCATCGTGCGGTCGCAGGCTTCAAGGATGACCTCCAAAGCGAAACCATATTCTTCTGACCACTTGCGGATATAAGCAATCTCAGAAGCAGCAGGACCGCGTCCTTTGATACCATATGCATTCAGGACACAATAACAATTTTTATTATAGAGAAATGAACTTGTCTTGGCAAGGTTCACAGTTGTTATGTTTTCTTCATGCCATGATAAGGCCACCTTATTAATATAATGCATACTCTTATGACCATTCTCGACACAATATTCAATCAGATATTCAATAAGTTCAGCTGACATATTCAGTGTATCATAAAAATAAGTAATCTGGTCAATATCAGTAGCAGAAAGTGTCTTTCCGAGGTACTGCTCTGCTACGAACAGTAATTCTTTGAACTCTGCACGTTCTTTGCGGCTGCGGTACTGCTGGATGTTCGTTGTAGACGCCAAAGCTGCAGAGTCAGAGACAGAGTCTGCAGGTATGGAAGATGTCATATAGCCGGACTGCACATCGTGTAATCCAGAAGAGGCTGCCGGTGAAGGAGCCGTGCTCTTTGGTGAGGGATCATCCGGAGTGTCATCCAGATAATCGAGCAGTCCTTCGCTTTTCCAGTATCTCAATGCACGAAGGATATCTTTCTCGGTGCATTCAAGAAGATCAGCCAGTTCGGAAACAGAAAGATATCCGGAGGACTGATTCATATGACGGAGAAGCAGGAGATATACTTTGACATACTCTCCATTCGCTCTGACCATATAATGGTCAATAAATTCATTATCCAGTACAGTTGCATTCGTCTGTACATATTTTGTGAGTTTTAATTCCTTCATAATAATTCCCCGTCCTCCCCGGAACCTTTGTATCGTTCGTTTCATTGTAGACACATTATAGCACCGGGAAGCCGGGGAAAAAAGAAATTTTTGAGCCGAAATCCGACTTTTTTGTGGATAAAATTGTGTGGATAATGTGGATAACTAGCGGTTAAGCAGGTTTTCCCCAATGTTTACAACGTTTCCAGCTCCCATAGTTATCAACACATCCCCTTTCTGGCATCTGTCCAGACAGAAAGATTCAATCTCTTCGAAGCTTGGGAAATAGTAAGCATCGCATCCTTTTTTCTTTAATTCTTCTGCGATCATCTCAGAGGACATGCCCAGAGTATCTGTCTCACGGGCTGCATAGATGTCTGCGAGGATCACATGGTCGGCATGTGTCAGGGCATCTACGAACTCAGGGAATAACGCTTTGGTACGTGTATAAGTATGCGGCTGGAAGATACACCAGACTTCTTTGTGCGGATATTCCTTTGCTGCTGTTAACGTAGCGTTGATCTCTGTCGGATGGTGTGCATAATCATCGATGATCGTAAATCCGTTGACTTCACCTTTGTATTCAAAACGACGGTCAGTGCCGTGGAAGGACTTCAGACCTTCTTTGATCTTGCTGAAAGGAACTCCGAGAAGATCAGCGACTGCGATTGCAGACAATGCATTGGATACATTGTGGTCTCCGTTGACAGATAAGGAGATTCGGTCGATAAATTCCCCGGATTTTATCAGGTCAAAGGAAGCTTCACCCTTCTTGTCGTGGAGAATGTTGGTTGCACTGTAGTCAAGGGAGCTGTCGTTGCCGTAACGGATCACACGGCAGTCAAGGTCTGCAGTGATCTCTTCCAGATCAGGAATGTTATCATTGATGACTAGGGTTCCGTCCTTCGGAAGTAATTTAGCGAAACGATGGAAGGAATTACGGATATCAGCCAGATCCTTGAAGAAATCCAGATGATCTTCGTCAATATTCAGGATCACACCGATCTTCGGGAAGAAATGCAGGAAACTGTTCGTGTATTCGCATGCTTCGGTAACAAAGTATTCAGAGTCGCCCACACGGATATTTCCGCCGATGGCTTTCAGGATTCCGCCTACGGAAATCGTAGGGTCCAATTCTCCGGCGAGGAGAATGTGTGAAAGCATCGAAGTTGTGGTTGTCTTTCCGTGAGTACCTGAGATTGCGATCGGCATATCATAGTTTGTCATCAACTGTCCGAGTAATTCCGCACGGGTCAGCATAGGAAGCTTCTGTCTTACTGCTTCGGCATATTCTTCGTTATCCGGATGGATAGCTGCTGTGTATACAACTACATCAATACCGGGAATGATATTAGAAGCTTTCTGTCCGTAGAATACCTTTGCACCCATCTGCTCAAGGTGATCTGTAAGGGCAGATTCTTTATTATCGGATCCGGAAATAGTGAAGCCTTCTTTTAAAAGAATCTCTGCAAGACCGCTCATGCTGATTCCGCCGATTCCGATAAAGTGTACGTGTATAGGGGTTTCAAAATTAATTTTATACATAATATACCATCCTTTATGTTCATTTTGGTAAAAATATCATCATAAAAACTACATGTTCTTCATATTATTATAAACATATATCAAAAAAAATCCAACCCGTAAGTTTTTGTAATAATTTAACAAAAAGATTGCGGAAATGTTTGAAAAATTGTAAAAATTGTTAGCAACATGGGAGGAAGTATGATATAATAAAAAAAGCAAGACTACTGAGAAGGGGTGATGACATGAGGAAAAAGGAAATGATAGCAATGTTGCTGGCAGGAGGACAAGGCAGCAGACTTGGAGTTCTCACAGCAAAAGTTGCAAAGCCTGCCGTTGCATTTGGTGGTAAGTACCGCATTATTGACTTTCCACTCAGCAACTGCATTAATTCAGGAATCGATACGGTAGGTGTATTGACACAGTACCAGCCATTAAGGTTGAATGCACATATAGGGATTGGTATTCCATGGGATCTTGACAGGAATTACGGAGGCGTAACAGTGCTTCCGCCATATGAGAGAAGTGGAAGCAGTGAATGGTACTCCGGAACTGCGAATGCGATTTATCAGAACCTGGATTATATGGAGCAGTTTGATCCGGATTATGTTCTGATCTTATCGGGAGATCATATTTATAAGATGGATTATGAGGTGATGCTGGATTATCATAAGGCACATAATGCCGATGTAACGATTGCGACAATGCCTGTACCGATGGAAGAGGCGAGCCGTTTTGGAATCGTTATTGCAGACGAGGATGGAAGAATTCAGGAGTTCCAGGAAAAGCCGGCAGAGCCGAAGAGTAACCTGGCATCCATGGGAATTTACATTTTCTCATGGAAAGCGTTGAAGGAAGCGCTTGAGACATTGAAGGACGAGCCTGGATGTGATTTTGGAAAACATATCATTCCGTATTGTCACAATAAAGGCGAGAGATTATTTGCATATGAATATAACGGATATTGGAAAGATGTAGGAACATTGGGATCATATTGGGAGGCCAATATGGAACTGATCGATATTATTCCGGAATTTAATTTGTATGAAGAATTCTGGAAGATATATACCAACAGTGAGATCCTGCCGCCACAGTATATTTCCGCACAGTCTGTGATAGAAAGAAGCATTATCTGTAACGGGGCAGAAGTGTATGGAGAGGTACATAACAGTATTATAGGATCCGGCGTTATTATAGGAGAAGGTTCTGTTATCAAGGATTCTATTATTATGAAAGACGCCAGAATTGGAAAGAATTGCGTGGTAGATAAGGCGATCATTGCTGAAAATTGTGTTGTCGGAGATAATGTTACATTTGGTATCGGAAGCGATGTGCCGAACAAATTAAAACCGGCGATCTATTCCTTTGGACTGGTTGCTGTGGGTGAAAAATCCGTGATACCGGATGGCGTACAGATTGGAAAGAATACTGCTGTCAGTGGCGTAACATCCAAAGAAGATTACCCGGATGGAGTACTGGAAAGTGGCGAAACATTGATAAAGGCAGGTGGACAGGCATGAGAGCAGTTGGAATTATTTTAGCAGGTGGTAACAGCAACAAGATGCGTGAACTGACACATAAGAGAGCAGTAGCGGCGATGCCGATCGCAGGAAGCTACAGAGCAATTGACTTTGCGCTCAGCAATATGTCAAACTCTCATATTCAGAAGGTGGCAGTTCTGACGCAGTACAATGCACGTTCACTGAATGAACATCTGAATTCCTCAAAATGGTGGGATTTCGGAAGAAAACAAGGGGGACTTTATGTATTTACCCCGACGATCACAGCGGAGAACGGATACTGGTATCGCGGAACGGCAGATGCGATATACCAGAATCTGGATTTCTTAAAACGTTGTCATGAACCTTATGTTATTATTACATCAGGTGATGCAGTATATAAGATGGATTATAACAAAGTGCTGGAATATCATATTGCAAAGAAAGCAGATATTACAGTTGTTTGTAAAGAACTTGGTCCGAACGAAGATGCGAGTCGTTTCGGAACAATCAAAATGAATGATTCTATGCGCATTGAAGAATTCGAAGAGAAGCCGATGGTGGCACAGTCACAGATTGTATCAACGGGTATCTATGTAATCAGAAGACGCCAGCTGATCGATCTGATCGAACGTTGCGCAGAAGATGACAGACATGATTTTGTGACCGATATTCTCATCAGGTATAAGAATCTGAAGAAAATCTACGGTTATAAAATAAAAGATTACTGGAGCAACATTTCAACAGTGGATGCATATTATCAGACAAATATGGATTTCCTGAAGCCAGAAGTACGGGAGTATTTCTTCCGGACACAGCCGAGCATCTATTCTAAGGTCAGTGATCTGCCGCCGGCAAAGTATAATCCGGGATCCATGGTTAAGAACAGTCTTGTGGCAAGCGGAAGCATTATTAATGGAACAGTCGAGAATTCGATTCTTTTCAAGAAGACATTCGTGGGGAACAACTGTGTCATTAAGAATTCCATTATTTTGAATGATGTCTATCTCGGAGATAATGTATATATTGAGAATTGCATTGTGGAAAGCAGAGATACGATTCGGGCAAATACACGTTATGTTGGTGAAAATGGTGTGAGAGTAGTCGTAGAAAAAAATGAGAGGTATGCACTTTAAGAGAAAATGGTGCAAAGGCTAGAAGAAAGGGGCTAGAAAAATGCAGATTACAGATGTACGCGTGCGTAAAGTAGCAAAGGAGGGCAAGCTGAAAGCTGTCGTTTCCATTACCATGGATGAGGAATTTGTGGTACATGACATTAAGGTGATTGAAGGAGAAAAGGGACTCTTTATTGCAATGCCTAGCAAGAAAGCTGTGGATGGGGAATATAGAGATATTGCACATCCGATCAATTCAAGAACAAGAGAGCGCATTCAGAATTTCATCCTTGAGAAATATGAAGAAGCACTGGCAGAGGATGCAGCAGAAGCATAGATGGTATATGTATCGGCGAAAAAAGGAGCAGGAATTTCCTGCTCCTTTTTTGAATGTTGTGTGTCAGAACAAGCTGTCAGCAGTTTGTTTAAAAATGTCTTATGACAGTTATTTTTTATCGGTAAAAATTACACAGGATCATTTGCTAACTGAAAATGCATAGTCTTATGTGTAATTGGGTGTTTAAAATCTAGTTTATAAGCACACAGCCGGATTGTCTGCCAGCCCGTGGTGTCAGAAAGTTCCTGATTATATTTGGTATCTCCAACAATCGGACAACCGACAGATGCGAGTTGTACACGGATCTGATGATGGCGGCCGGTATCCAGATGGATTTCCAGCTCAGTTCCGTGGAAAGCAGCAGGTGCGGTAAACAGCCAGTCCGTAACAGGAACTGTATCATAATGCAGCCGTGCAATTTTTGATCCGTTTTCCTTTGCAGAACAGATACGGGAAGTGTTTGTTCTGGCATCTTTGACCATATAATTCTTAAGTGTTCCTTCTTTTGTTGAAGGTGTATTGGCAACAAGTGCCCGGTAATATTTCCCGAATCCCTGATTCTGTAATTGTTTATTCAGATCTTTTGCAGCAGCCGGAGTCTTAGCAAAGACAAGGATTCCGGCGACCGGCTGGTCCAGTCTGTGGATGACGGCAAGGTAAGGCTCAGCTGAGCCGGGGTTCCTGGAACCACTGGATTTCGCCAGATGGTTTTTGATCAGGCTGACCATGTCTGGGTAACGGATACTTTTGCTCTGGGTTGCGATGCCGTGTGGCTTGACACAGACTAAAATGTGCGGGTCTTCATATAATATATTTAAAGTAGCCATATACTTCTCCTTTGTTAAAACAAATGTTATACTTATTAAATCATGGAGGGGAAAAAACTGCAAGAAGTTGGGGAGAAAAGAGGAAAACATAATTGAGCGGGAAAGTACTGGCAGAAGCAGGGATAATATCTTGACAAAACATACCTCATGGATTAAAATAATTGACAATTCAATATTTTTTATGGCGATGAAGGGAATTAGTACATGAGAATCCAGCTGCAGAGAGGATATCATATGGTGTGAGATATCTGCTGTTCATCACATGGAACCGGTCCTGGAGCCACTGTATGAAAGTGCAGCGTGTCAGCCGGCGTTAACGGCCAATGAAGAGAGCTGCGAAAGGGTCGCAGTTAACTAGGGTGGTACCGCCGAGCTTTTCGGTCCCTTTTTCGGGGAGTCGAAAGGCCCGGCGTTTTTTGTGCCAGGTTGCGGAACTCCCGGCAAAAAAATAACGTGGAATAAGGATTCCACCAAAATTGAAAAGGAGAAGAGAAACATGGCAAAGGAAAAATTAGTCAAAAACATTACATCTCGTGACGAAGATTTCGCACAGTGGTACACAGACGTTGTACGTGAAGCAAATCTTTGTGATTATTCAAGCGTAAAAGGATGCATGAACTACTTACCGAATGGTTATGCGATCTGGGAACTGATCCAGTCAGATCTGGATAGACGTTTTAAAGAAACAGGAGTTGAGAATGTATACCTGCCAGTACTGATTCCGGAATCACTTCTGGAAAAAGAAGCTGATCACGTAGAAGGATTCGCACCGGAAGTTGCATGGGTAACACACGGGGGAATGGAAAGACTGCAGGAAAGATTATGTGTACGCCCTACATCAGAGACACTGTTCTGTGACCTCTGGGCTAAAACAGTAAAATCATACAGAGATCTTCCAAAGGTATGGAACCAGTGGAACTCCGTTCTCCGTTGGGAGAAGACAACAAGACCATTCCTTCGTTCAAGAGAATTCTTATGGCAGGAAGGTCACACACTTCATGCAACATATGAAGAAGCTGAAGAAAGAACAATCCAGATGTGGGAAGTTTATAAGGATTGCTATAAAGAGACAATGGCTATCCCATTCGTAGCAGGAAGAAAGGCAGAACACGAGAAATTCGCCGGAGCAGAAGACACATACACGATCGAAGCACTGATGCATGACGGAAAAGCACTTCAGTCTGCGACAAGCCATTTCTTCGGAAACGGATTCCCGGATGCATTCGGAATCAAATATGTAGATAAGAACAACGAACTGCACAGTGCGTATGAGACATCATGGGGATGGTCAACAAGAAGTATCGGAGCTCTGATCATGGTTCACGGTGACGATGACGGACTGGTACTGCCACCACACGTAGCACCGGTTGAATGTAGAATCATCCCAATCGCCCAGCACAAAGAAGGTGTACTTGACAGATCTTATGCACTGCTTGACGAACTGAAAAAAGCAGGATACAGAGTGAAGATCGATGATTCTGATAAGAGTACAGGATGGAAATTCTCTGAGCAGGAGATCCTTGGTATCCCAACACGTATCGAGATCGGACCAAAGGATATCGAGAAGAACCAGGTTGTTGTTGTACGTCGTGATAACCGTGAAAAGATTGTTGTATCTCTCGATGAGATCGCAGTAAAACTGCGCGAGATCTTAGAGCAGGAGCAGCAGGATATGTACAACAGAGCAGAAGAATTCCTGAACAGCCATATCGATACAGCTACTACAATGGATGAAATGGTTGAGAAGTTCAAAGCCAATCGCGGATTCGTAAAAGCATGCTGGTGTGGAGATCCGGAATGTGAGGGCGAAGTAAAATATCAGACAGGCGGAGCTGCAACAAGATGTCTGATCGAAGATGAAGAGTTTATTTCCGATAAATGTATCTATTGCGGAAAACCTGCGAAACACATGGCTTACTGGGGAAAATCATACTAAGAATAAAGAGATTATAAGTAATGGACGGTGGATTTTAGGAATCTACCGTCCATTTTTTATCAACAGCCACCGGCAAAAATATGGTATGATATAGAATGTTGATAACGTGGATAAACGGAGGAAATATTTGTGAATAACTTTAATATAAAATTACCGGATGATGTACAGTTTATCATTCATACCTTACAGTTGCATGGATTTGAAGCATACGCAGTCGGAGGATGTGTCAGAGATTCCATCCTTGGCAGAGAACCGGGCGACTGGGATATTACAACATCAGCAATGCCGGAAGAGACAAAGGCATTATTTGACAAAACATTTGATACGGGAATTGAGCATGGAACGATAACCGTACTTTTGAATCATGAGGGATACGAAGTTACGACGTACAGAATCGATGGAAAATACGAAGACAGCAGACATCCGAAAGAAGTCACATTTACAAGAAATCTGAAAGAAGACCTGCTCAGACGAGACTTTACGATCAATGCTATGGCATACAATGACAAGGATGGGATTGTAGATATCTTTGGAGGAATGCAGGATCTGGAAAAGCATATGATCCATTGCGTGGGAAATGCCAAGGAACGGTTCTCGGAAGATGCACTCCGGATTTTAAGAGGTGTCAGGTTCGCAGCGCAGCTGGGATTTGAGATCGATGAGGAGACGAAAGAAGGAATGAGGCTTCTTGCACCGACACTCGAAAATATCAGTGCGGAGAGGATACAGGTAGAGCTGGTGAAGATGCTGACATCTGACCGGCCAGAACTGATAAGAACTGCCTATGAACTTGGAATTACGAAGATATTTTTGCCGGAATTTGACCGGATGATGGAGACAGAGCAGGAGACACCGCATCATATGTATACCGTCGGGGAACATACCATTCATGCGATGATGAATGTCCGCAATGATAAGATCTTAAGATTGACAATGTTACTGCACGATACAGGAAAACCGGAATACAAAACTATGGATGAAGACGGCGTTGCGCATTTTAAAATGCATGCATTGGGAAGTGAGCGCATTGCGAAAGAAGTACTCCGGAGATTAAAATTCGATAATGATACACTGCATAAAGTTACAAGGCTCGTGCTGAATCATGATTACCGCATGCCGGCCGTGCCGAAGAATGTCAGAAGAGCAATGAATAAGATCGGCGAAGATATTTTCCCATATTATATGGAAGTCAGAAGAGCAGATGTTTTGGCGCAAAGTGAGTACCGGAGGGCAGAAAAATTAAAAAATCTGGATGAAGTAGAACAGACATATGCAGAGATTATAGAAAAAGGGCAGTGTGTATCGTTAAAAGAATTAGCTGTGACCGGCAGAGATCTGATCCGGGCAGGAATGAAGCCGGGAAAAGAGATCGGGGAAAAGTTAAACGAATTATTGAACCTTGTGATCGAGAATCCGGAAATGAATACGAAAGAGACCCTGTTGAATTATATTTCCACGGATAAAGAAGTATAACAGCAGTGAATATTTTTTATATTTCCCACATACATTTAAAAAGAATATCAAGTGTAAAGTGCGGGGAATATAAATGCAGGAATTTGAACAAAAAATACTGGAACAATATGATATAGAAGTAAACAGCACCCGTAAAGTCAGAGGTGCTGTTTTATGCGAAACGAACAAAGGGGTATTCCTTTTGAAGGAAGTTACAACATCCGAAAAAAGAATCCCTGCGTTATGCGAACTTTATACATGGCTTTATGAACAAGGAGAGCATCAGATCGATTATATGATAGCGAACCGGAACGGTGAATATATCTCTTCGTTGGATAATGGTGACCGGTATATGCTGAAAAAATGGTATGCAGGCCGTGAATGCGACATAAAAAAGACCAGGGAAATATTAGAAGCGGCCGGGAATCTGGCGAAATTACATACTGTTATGAGGCATGAACTGGAGTATGGGATTACAGAAGGGATTAAGACCGGTGAAAAATACAGACGGCATAACCGGGAGTTAAAAAAAGTACGGCAGTTTGTCAGAAAAGCTGTCCCGAAAGGGGAATTTGAATTTGCATTTTTGCAACAGTTTGAACTGATGTATCAGTGGGCAGAAGCTGCGGTGTGTGAACTGGAACAGTCGGATTATGAACAATTGTATCAGGAAGAGATGAACCGTTCCGGTATGACGCACGGAGAGTATAATTACCATAATATCATCATGACAAGAGAAGGAATCGCGACAATGAATTTTGAAAAATTCCATCGGGATATCCAGGTAGAGGATCTGTACTATTTTCTCAGAAAAGTAATGGAGAAAAGCGGGTGGAAGCTCCGGCTCGGAGATGGCATGCTGAATGCGTATTCTGCAATCCACCCACTTACCAGAAGCGAAACAGAATATTTGAAAATCCGTCTGATTTATCCGGAAAAGTTCTGGAAAATTGCAAATTCATACTATTGCATGAATAAAGCGTGGATATCGGTAAAAAATACAGAGAAACTAAAGACTGCAATAAAGCAGACAGAAGAGAAAAAAATGTTTTTAAAAGAGCTGTTTGGATTTGAACTCTGAGGGCACCTGAAAATGCCGGAAAACCTTGAAAATACAGGGAAAACAGGGGATTTACCTTGACATTCCGTATGAAAACAGGTATAACAGTACATAAAGGCATGTCATATGACGGGGTATGGACAGTGACTTTGTATAAAAAGAATCGAAATTGTGAATTCTAAATGTAAATAAGAGGAGGATATATCCATGAACAAAACAGAACTGATCGCAGCAATCGCTGACCAGGCAGAATTATCAAAGAAAGATTCCGAGAAAGCTTTAAAAGCATTCGTTGATGTTGTAACAGATGAATTAAAGAAAGAGCATAAAGTACAGGTTGTTGGATTTGGTACTTTTGAAGTAAGCATGAGAGCTGAGAGAGAAGGAAGAAATCCTCAGACAGGCGAGACTATGAAGATTGCAGCTTGCAAAGCACCAAAGTTCAAAGCTGGTAAAGCATTAAAAGATGCTATCAACGAGTAGTCTGAATTTGTAATATTTATCCGAAAGGATTTATGCCGGAGAGTGTCCTGATACTCTTCGGTTTTTTAGCATTATGCGTTCGAAAGAACCGGCTGACAGTAAAGTATACAGGAGAACAGATAGATGAGATTAGACAAATTTTTAAAAGTATCCAGATTGATCAAACGCCGGACGGTTGCGAATGAAGCCTGCGATGCCGGCCGTGTACTGGTAAATGATAAACCGGCCAAGGCGTCTGTAAAAGTAAAACAAGGAGATATCATAGAGATCCAGTTCGGAACAAGAACCGTAAAAGTAGAAGTTCTTGATATTAAAGATACAACGAAAAAAGAAGAGGCAGGAGACCTTTTCAAATATTTATAAACCTTATTAATGGCCGGTGAAAAAGCGGCGGGGATCATCACAACCTTTCTTGCATAATTATGTGAAAAGTCATAATTTCGATTTCCTTTTCATATGATTAGTAAGAAAGGTTGTGATAGTTTTGGAGACGGTAGCAGCACAGAAAAACCATAAACTGATATTGAATAACCGGAAGGCAGGACTGGTGACAGGTGTTCTGGATGTGCTGTCTTTTAATCTGAATGAGATATTGCTGGAGACAGAGCAGGGAATGCTGATGGTGAGAGGAACGGATCTGCATGTGAACCGTGTGAATCTTGAAAAGGGAGAGATCGATCTGTCGGGAAACATTGACAGTATCTCATATTCGGATATCCATTCGACAGCAAAGCAGGCAGGAAGTCTTTTTGAAAAGTTATTCCGGTGATCTGCCGGAGAACCGGGAATGTCATGAGGAATAAGGAAAATAAGGTGAAATGTAAGATGGGGATAGGAAAAGAACTGTTCATATTTCTGCTGGCGGTCCTGGCTGGAGCAATCGTACGTCTTGCATACCGTTGTATCAGCTGCCTGCGGGAAGTGGTACACCATGCTCAGTGGGTTATTGAACTGGAGGATCTGATCTATTGGATCGGAACCGCGATTTTTTTGTTTGTGCAGATTTACTACACAAGCAGTGGTAGTGTGCGATGGTATTTCATACTAGGTGTTGGAATCGGCGGGATCATTATGTCAGTTTTTCTTGCGATTACGGGGAAAATTTGTCGGAAAATTGTACGGCGGCATAGCAGATTTTTTACCGAAACACTTGAAAAACCCGGGGAAAAAAGATAGAATAAAAATAATTAACAGGTGAGTGAAACGGCAGGGCTGCCGGCAAGGGTGAGTAAATTAATATGAATGATGTAAAGCAGAGAAACCGCAGAAGACGGCAGCGCAAGCGTTCTCAGAATCATAAGAGAAGTGTGTTGGCGATCAGCGCAGTTGTTCTTATGTTGACAGTTATGGTGTCTGCAAACAGTATGACATTAAAGGCAAAGAACAGGGAGTATCAGGCGCAGGAGACGGAATTAAAAGAGCAGATCCAGGCGGAACAGGATCGGAAAAAAGAGATTAAAGAACTGGAAAAATACGTTGGAACGGATAAATATGTAGAAGATGTAGCGAAAGAAAAGCTGGGTCTGGTACATGACAACGAGATTGTTTTTAAATCGAAATAAGACTATAAAAGACGAATGATAAGCTTCAGGAAGAGATTCCTGAAGCTTTTTTCCGTCATGTATTCAGAAGAAAGGGGAACGACAAAGTTGGCACAGATAAAGGAACAGGAAATATTTGTAAATCCATATGTGGTACAGATGGACAAATTTGCCGATTCACTGCAGCATTTATCCAAAACATTTCTGAATATGGAGGCATGCAAAGGAACCTTGTCCAGAGAAGAAATTGATGAAATGTTTGAAAAGGTGACAGGGAATGTCTGTGCAGGCTGTGAACGGCGGGGAGAATGTCTGGGAGAAAAGCACTCGGTGACATATCAGATGATGTATGAGATCCTGTGTGCGGCAGAAGAATATGGCGCAGAACTGAATATGGAATTAAAACGCAGGCTGAAGAGACAGTGCCTGTTTGCACCACGTTTTTTAAGAGAGAGTCTGGAAGAATTCGAGAATGCCAAGCAGATCCTGATGTGGAATCACAGACTGGTGCAGGCAAGAGAGGGGTATGCAAGACAACTTACGAGCTTCGCTAAAATGATACAGTATACAACCAGGGAACTGGATGCCGGGATCTTCCAGGATGACCATTTGGAGAAGCGTATAAAGGCAGCGCTGAAAAAAGAAAATGTGAAGCTGCTTTCGGTTGTGTTTTACATGACACAGCAGGGAAAATATGAAGTCCATCTGACGGTAAAAGCCATGAAAGGACGGGTCGTCCTTGCAAAAGATGTTGCGTTTCTGGTGGGAAAATGTATAGGAAGAACGATGATTCCGAGACAGGGGGAAAGGCTTGTGATCGGAGAAGAATATGGCACCATTGCCTGTATGGAGGGAGCAAAGTTCCAGACACTGCAGGGTGTTGCGAGGATCGGAAAAGGACTGGAAGAGATATCGGGAGATACGTTTCTGATGAAGGATCTTCCGGGCGGACGCAAAGGAGTTGCGCTTTCGGATGGCATGGGTTCCGGAGAGGAAGCATTCCGGGACAGTACAATGGTGGTGGAGATGCTGGAAGAACTGCTGGAAGCAGGATTTCCGGTAGAGACAGCGGTGCAGATGATGAATACGGCGCTGGTAACAGGACGGAAAGAAGTGAAGTTCTGTACATTGGATGTCTGTCTGTTTGATCTGTATCAGGGAAGTTGTGAATTTGTAAAGGCCGGAGCCTCGGCGACTTTTATTAAGAGGAAGAAAGAAGTTGAAAAAATCGAGTCGACGACACTTCCGATCGGTGTTGTACAGAATATAGAACTGGACAGGGAAGAGCGGAATCTGGAATCGGGAGAATATGTGATCATGGTGACAGATGGCGTGATGGATGCCCTGCCTGAAGGTTCACAGGAAGAAAAATTAGTGGAATTCATCCGGGAGACGGATATTGTCAATCCGACGGAATTTGCCCGCGGAATCTTAAGTCAGGTGTTGAAAAGTTCCGGCGGGATGCCGATGGATGATATGACGGTGCTGGTGATTGGAATATGGGGCTTAAGTTGACTTTCTATAAGAAATTTTATATATTTAATTTATATATAGCTTATATATTTGCCATACCGGTGAGTGGAAGATCAAGGACCGGGCAGGAAGAATTTATACAGACAGAATAAAGGAAAAGGAAGGCCGGAATGTATCAACGGGTGAAAGCATATGTGGAAAAATACCATATGTTACAGGAGAATGATCATGTAATCACAGGCGTATCTGGAGGCGCAGACTCCGTATGCCTTCTTTTCATGTTAAAAGAATTTAAAAATGAGATGCCATTGGAACTGACGGTGGTGCATATCCATCATGGGATCCGCGGTGACAGTGCAGATGCCGATGAGAGATATGTAAAGGCACTATGCAGACAACTCGGGGTCAGGTATCTGGCATTTCATGAGAATGTGGAGCAGTATGCAAAAGAACAGGGCCTGACGCTGGAAGAGGCGGGCAGGAATATCAGGCGGCAGATATTTGAAAAGGTGTGCAAAGAGAAAAACGGTACAAAGATTGCGCTGGCGCATCACCAAAATGACAATGCGGAGACGCTTTTGTGGAACTTAAGCCGCGGATGCGGCCTGCGTGGACTTGGCGGTATCAGCCCGGCAGAAGGAGATACCGTCCGGTATATCCGTCCGCTTCTCTGTGTGCAGAGATGTGAGATTGAAGCATTTTTACAGGAAAAGGGAATCAGTTATTGTACGGATGAGACGAATCTGGAAGATCACTATACGAGAAACCGGATCCGGAATCATGTGATTCCCTATCTCGAACAAGAGGTCAATCCGCAGGCGGTCATGCACATGTCCGAGACGATGGAACAGATGCGTGCAGTGTGGGCGTTTATGGAACAGGAAGTGCAAAAATGCAGGGAGCGATATGTGGAAAAGCGGCCGTGTGGGACTGCAGAAGATCTGTATGAAGAACGTGAAAACGTTCCGGAACTGCTGATCAAAGAGGAATTATTCCGGGATGTCGATAAGACTGTACGTTCGTTCCTGATTCATGCGCTGCTATGTGAACTGGCGGGGCGCAGAAAAGATATCGAGCAGGTGCATGTAAGACTGATCGAAGATCTGGCACGGCTTCAGACCGGAAGAAAGATCAGCCTTCCTTATAAAATGACAGCGGAAAAATGTTATGATGGAATCCTGCTTGACAGATCAGATCTCAAAACAGGGGAAAAAGAGGACGCCGGCAATGAACCGGGAGTGCATATGCGGATGTTTGAACAAACGGCGGAAACAGGCGCATTTCCTAAAAAAACCTACACGAAATGGTTTGACTATGATATAATTAAGAGCACTGTAAAAATAAGACATAAAGAGCCCGGTGACTATATCACAATCGACAGAAATGGCGGAACGCAGAGTCTGAAGAAGTATTTTATCAATGCGAAGATCCCGCGGGAAGACAGAGATAAGATCTGGCTGGCAGCAGATGGCAGTCACATTCTGTGGATTATCGGATACAGACAGAACCAGGCGTATCAGATTACAGATAAGACCAAAAGGATTTTGGAAATAGAATTTAACGGAGGAGAAGAAGATGGCAGAGACAGTTAAAGTATTAGTTCCTGAAGAGGATGTTGCAAAGAGGATCAAAGAACTTGGAGAACAGATCAGCAAAGATTATGCGGGAAAGCAGGTGCATCTGATCTGCGTGTTAAAGGGCGGAGTATTCTTTATGTGTGAACTGGCAAAGAGAATCACCGTTCCGGTATCTATGGATTTTATGAGTGTCAGCAGCTACGGTGACGGAACAAAGTCAAGCGGTGTCGTTAAGATCGCCAAAGACTTAGATGAGACACTGGAAGGAAAAGATGTGCTGATCGTAGAGGATATCATTGATTCAGGAAGAACATTATATTATCTGATGGATATCCTGGCTAAGAGAAAACCAAAGAGTATGAAGCTTTGTACGCTTCTGGACAAACCGGAAAGAAGAGTAAAAGATGTAAAAGTAGATTATGTCGGATTCAATATCCCGGACGAATTTGTTGTGGGATATGGTCTGGATTACGCTCAGAGATATAGAAACCTTCCGTTTATCGGAGTAGTAGAGGGCGTAGAATAGGCGCGTCACAAGAAAGGAGCCTGAAAATTGGATAATAAGAAAGCGAGAGGACTGAACGGTGCTGTATTTCTGGTGTTTGTCATATTTTTGTTCGCAGCACTATGGTTTACCAATCAGTTCGATCAACGAGAAAAAGAGATTACCTGGAAGAATTTCCAACAGTTGGTTCAGAATGACAAGATCGAGTCGGTAGAAGTGAATCAGAATAAGAGTGTTCCGACAGGACGTGTAGAGATTACGTTGAAGGGAGACGACGATTCCGATAAGATCAGATATCTGTATGTTTCTGATGTTAACGAGATCCAGGATTATCTGAAAGAACAGAATGTGGAGTATACGATGCCGGATATCCCGCAGGACAGCTGGGCAGCAACCACATTTCTGCCGGTTATTCTTACACTGGGCGGAGTTTTTCTGCTCTTCGGTCTGATGAACCGGCAGGGCGGCGGTGCGAATTCGAAAGCAATGAATTTTGGAAAGAGCCGTGCAAGACTGAGTACAGACCGTGACAAGAAAGTGACATTTGCCCAGGTGGCAGGTCTGGAAGAAGAGAAAGAGGAACTGGAGGAGATTGTTGATTTCCTGAAATCTCCAAAGAAATATATCCAGGTGGGAGCAAGAATCCCGAAAGGCGTGTTGCTGGTAGGCCCTCCGGGAACCGGTAAGACACTGCTTGCGAAGGCAGTTGCCGGAGAAGCGGGAGTTCCGTTCTTTACGATCTCCGGTTCGGATTTTGTGGAAATGTTTGTCGGTGTCGGTGCATCCCGTGTCAGAGACCTGTTCGAGGAGGCTAAGAAGAATGCACCTTGTATCATCTTTATCGATGAGATCGATGCAGTTGCAAGACGCCGTGGAACCGGAATGGGCGGCGGACATGACGAGCGTGAGCAGACACTGAACCAGTTACTTGTAGAGATGGATGGTTTTGGTGTCAATGAAGGTATCATCGTGATGGCTGCAACCAACCGAGTAGACATCCTTGATCCGGCAATCCTTCGTCCGGGACGATTCGACCGCAAGGTTATGGTTGGAAGACCTGATATCAAAGGGCGTGAGGAGATCCTTAAGGTTCATGCGAAAGGCAAACCACTGAGTGAGGAGATCAATCTGCAGCAGATCGCGCAGACAACAGCAGGATTTACAGGTGCAGATCTGGAAAATCTTCTGAACGAGGCAGCAATTCTTGCAGCGAAGGATAACAGAGTATTCTTAAAACAGGATGATATTAAGAAAGCATTTGTAAAAGTCGGAATCGGTGCAGAGAAGAAGAGCCGTGTCATTTCCGAAAAAGAGAAGAGAATCACAGCATTTCATGAAGCAGGGCATGCAATCCTGTTCCATGTACTCCCGGATGTGGGACCTGTATACAGTGTCTCGATCATCCCGACAGGAAGTGCGGGAGGATATACGATGCCGCTTCCGGAAAAGGATGAGATGTTTAATACAAAAGGAAAGATGCTTCAGGATATTACGGTATCACTCGGTGGACGTGTAGCCGAAGAAGAAGTATTTGATGATATCACAACCGGTGCATCCCAGGATATCAAACAGGCAACCGGTCTGGCAAAATCCATGGTTACAAAGTTCGGTATGTCGGAAGCAGTCGGGCTGATCAACTATGATGATGACAACAATGAGGTGTTCATCGGACGTGATCTGGCGCATACAGCAAGAGGCTACGGAGAGGGTGTGGCTACTGTAATCGACCAGGAAGTAAAGAGAATTATTGATGAATGTTATGACAGAGCAAGACATATCATTAGAAAATATGACGATGTTCTGCATACATGCGCAGATCTTCTGCTGGAAAAAGAAAAGATTTCCCGGGAAGAATTTGAAGCGCTGTTCCCGGAAGATGTATCGGAGGACTAGGAGGAAGAGCTTTCCTTTCCGGAAACAAAAAATGAGAGAGGTGTTAGTTATATGAATAAGGCGGCTTTATTTTGCGATGGAACAGAAGGGTATGTATATCCCCCTGAACCGAAGGAGAATGAACTGGTAACGTTCCGGTTCCGTACGGCGAAGGATGATGCAGACAGAGTAGGGCTTGTGACATCGGCTGACACATATGTAATGGAAAAAGAATGCACACAGGGAGAATTTGATTATTATACGTTTGAAGTGCGTCTGGGGGCAGAGCCTTTCAGATATTGTTTCGAAGTGCAGTCTGGAACAGAAAAATATTATTATGGACGATGTGGAATCTCTCGCGAGATCCTGGAGTACTATAACTTTGTTGTAGTACCCGGATTTTCCACACCGGACTGGGCAAAGGGAGCGGTTATGTATCAGATATTTACAGACCGCTTTTATAACGGAGATAAGTCAAATGATGTAGAGACGAACGAGTATTACTATATCGGAGATTATTCCCGGAGAGTAACGAACTGGGATAAATATCCGGCGAACATGGGGGTAAGAGAATTCTACGGCGGGGATCTGCAGGGAGTCATGGATAAACTTGATTATCTGCAGGAGCTGGGTGTAGAAGTTGTATATTTTAATCCATTATTTGTGTCACCGTCGAACCATAAATACGATATCCAGGATTATGATTATATTGATCCGCATTATGGGAAGATCGTAGATGACGGAGGTGAGGTGCTTCCGGAGGGTGTGACGGACAACAGTCAGGCAACGAAGTATAAAAAACGCACGACAGGTCTTAAGAACCTGGAAGCAAGTAATGAGTTGTTCATTAAGCTGGTAGAAGAATTACACCGTCGTGGTATGAAAGTGATTCTGGACGGCGTATTCAACCATTGCGGTTCTTTCAATAAGTGGATGGACCGTGAGAGAATATACGAAGGCGAAAAAGATTATGAACCGGGTGCTTATATATCGGCAGACAGTCCGTACAGAAGCTACTTCCGTTTCTTCAAAGAAGGACCGGAGAACTGGCCGTATAATGGTAATTATGATGGCTGGTGGGGACATGATACTTTGCCGAAACTGAATTATGAAGATTCTGTAAAGCTGGAAAATTATATCTTATATATCGGGCGGAAATGGGTATCACCGCCGTATAATGTAGATGGATGGCGTCTGGATGTGGCAGCAGATCTGGGACGCAGCAATGAATATAACCATGATTTCTGGAAGAAATTCAGAACAGCCGTGAAAGATGCGAATCCGAGTGCACTGATCCTTGCGGAACATTACGGGGATCCGAGCGACTGGCTTAAAGGTGACGAGTGGGATACCGTCATGAACTATGATGCATTCATGGAGCCGATCACATGGTTTCTGACAGGAATGGAAAAGCACAGTGATGAGGCCAGAGAAGAACTTCTAGGTAACATCGATAACTTTATCGGGTCGATGGCACATCATATGTCGAATATGCTGACCCCTTCACTGCAGGTAGCGATGAACGAACTTTCGAACCATGATCATTCGAGATTCCTTACGAGAACGAACCACATGGTTGGCCGTGTAGAACATCTGGGACCGGAAGCCGCAAATGAATATGTAAATAAAGCGGTTATGCGTGAAGCGGTTGTCATGCAGATGACATGGGTCGGAGCACCGACCATATATTATGGTGATGAGGCGGGCGTTTGTGGATTCACGGATCCGGATAACAGAAGGACCTATCCGTGGGGACGTGAAGACCATGAACTGATTGCGTTTCACAAAGAAGCGATCCGCATCCACAAAGAGCATCCGGCACTTAGAACCGGTTCTCTGAAGATTCTTGGCGGAGAAGAGAATGTCCTGTCTTATGCAAGGTTCAAAGGCAATGACCGGATCGTCATCGTGATCAATAACCGCAGCGAACGTACGGAAGTGAAAGTTCCTGTATGGGAGGCTGAGATTCCGGCAAAATGTCGTATGAAACGTCTGCTGTATTCTTACAAAGACGGATATACAACAGAGTATGAGGAATATCTGGTGGAAGATGGTGAAGTGGTTGCAAATATGGGACCGCATTCGGCATTGGTGCTGGGAATGCGGAATGAAGAGGAGCATGACTGGCTGTATATCCTGTAGAGTGGAGATAAAAAAGATTACCGGAAAAGGAACTGTCCTTTCCGGTAATCTTTTTTAATATCTGAGTATGCAAAAAATGGAGTTGCCTGCGGCAGGTTCTCTGTGTTATTTTGTAAGAACTTCTACTCCGTCTTCTTTGATAAGAACCATATATTCAATCTGGGCAGAAAGACCGTCATCATCTGTATAAACGGTCCAGCCGTTGTCTTCATCCACATAGAATTCCGGAGATCCCTGATTGATCATTGGTTCAATTGTGAACATCATACCTGGGACCAGAACCATCTCGCTGCCCTTTGGAGTAACATAACTTACAAATGGTTCCTCATGGAATTCCAGACCGATTCCATGACCGCCGATCTCTTCTACGACAGAATATCCGTTTTCCTGTGCGTGGGAATTGATCGCATAAGCAATGTCTCCGAGATGTCCCCATGGTTTTGCAGCTTTGAGGCCGAGTTCCACGCACTCTTTTGTGACACGGACGATACGTTCTGCTTCCGGAGATACCTCACCGATCGTGAACATACGGGATGCATCGGAAAAATAGCCGTTTAAGATAGTAGATACATCAACATTGATGATATCGCCATCGATCAGGATCTCGTGTTCACTTGGGATGCCGTGGCAGATAACGTTGTTGATAGAAGTGCACACGCTTTTTGGGAATCCTTCATAATTCAGAGGCGCAGGAATCCCGCCATGCTCTGTTGTAAAATCATACACCAGTTTATCGATCTCGGCAGTGCTCATTCCTGCGTGAATATGAGCAGCTACATGATCGAGAACTGCGGTGTTCAACGCTGCACTTTTTTTAATCATTTCAATCTGTTCCGGTGTTTTCAGTAATGAACGGTCAGGAACGATCTGACCTTTGGACGCAAGTGTCCATAATTTTATATCTAATTTATCCACAATACTACCTGCTTTCTACACAAATTTTCCACATGTATTATAACACGTTTTTGAAAAAGAGACAGGGGAATTTTTGTCAACAGGAGTGAGCCGGATGAAAAAACATCTGTCTCGTATTGTCTCGGCCATAAAAATAAGTTATAATTTTACTGGTATTGTATACAGAAAGTGGGTAAGCTCATAGGTAGGACTTTTCTAAACCGGAAATTCTATATGGTGCAGAATAAACGAATACACAGGCAATATAGAAAGGAGCAGATATATGTTAAGAATTGGAATGCTTACAAGTGGCGGCGACTGCCAGGCACTGAATGCAGCAATGAGAGGCGTCGTAAAGGGGCTTGTTTCAAAAAGGGATGATGTAGAGATTTATGGATTTCAGGATGGATATAAGGGTTTGATCTATTCGAATTTTAAGATGCTTACGTCAAAAGATTTTTCGGGAATCCTGACACTTGGCGGAACGATCCTGGGAACATCCAGACAGCCGTTTAAGTTGATGAGAGTACCGGATAAGGACGGAATTGACAAAGTAGAGGCGATGAAACACACATATCACAAGTTGAATCTGGACTGCCTGGTAATTCTGGGAGGGAATGGAACACACAAATCAGCCAATATGCTGAGAGAAGAAGGACTTAATGTGGTAACACTCCCGAAGACGATCGATAATGATCTCTGGGGAACAGATATGACGTTCGGATTCCAGAGTGCAGTAGATATTGCAACAGATACGATTGATAAGATCCATACAACAGCGACATCTCACAGCCGTGTATTTATCGTGGAAGTAATGGGACATAAAGTAGGATGGGTCACACTTCATGCAGGAATTGCCGGTGGTGCCGATATTATTCTTCTTCCGGAGATGCCATACGATATCAATTCAGTGGTTGACGCAATTGAAAAACGCGGCAAAGCAGGGAAGAGATTTACAATTATTGCTGTTGCCGAAGGTGCAATTTCAAAAGAAGATGCAGCACTCTCAAAGAAAGAATTAAAAGAGAAAAAAGCAAAGAAGAAATATCCTTCTGTTGCATATGAACTTGCCGAGAAGATTCAGGAAAAGACAGATAAAGAAGTAAGGATCACAGTTCCCGGACATACACAAAGAGGCGGCTCTCCGTGTGCATATGACCGTGTACTTGCAACAAGACTTGGTGCAGAAGCTTCGAGAGCAATTTTGGAAGGTGATTTCGGATGTATGGTAGGGACCAGAAATCAGGAGATTATCCGCGTGCCATTGTCAGAAGTTGCCGGAAAACTAAAATATGTAGATCCAAAAGCATCGATCATTGACGAGGCAAAGACCATAGGTATCAGCTTCGGTGATGAATAGATGCGGAGACTGAGCAGGATCTCCATTTAGACAAGGAGTGTAAAGAATGTCATATACGGCATTATACCGTAAGTTTCGTCCGGATGAATTCGAAGATGTAAAAGGACAGGATGCGATCGTCCGGACATTGAAGAACCAGATCAATGCAGATCGTATCGGACATGCATATTTGTTCTGCGGGACCAGAGGAACCGGAAAGACAACCGTTGCGAAGATATTTGCGAAAGCAGTCAACTGCGAACATCCGGTAGATGGAAGCCCGTGCGGGGAGTGTGCAATGTGCCGGTCGATCGCAGCTGGTACATCGATGAATGTGATCGAGATTGATGCGGCATCTAATAATGGTGTGGATAACATCCGTGAGATCCGTGAAGAGGTCACATATCGCCCGACAGAAGGGAAATATAAAGTATATATTATTGATGAGGTGCATATGCTGTCGATCGGCGCATTCAATGCATTGTTAAAAACATTGGAAGAACCTCCGGAATATGTTATATTTATTCTTGCGACAACGGAGGCACACAAGATTCCGATTACGATCTTGAGCCGATGCCAGCGATATGATTTTAAAAGAATTTCCATTGAGACGATCGCAGCGAGATTGCGTGAACTGATCGATAAAGAAGGATGGGATGTGGAAGATAAGGCGGTCCGCTATATCGCAAAGATGGCGGATGGCTCTATGAGGGATTCACTGAGCCTTCTGGATCAGTGTGCGGCATTCTATATGAATGAGACACTGACATATGATCATGTACTGGAAGTGCTGGGAGCGGTGGATACGGAAGTATTCAGCCGGCTGTTAAGACAGCTGCTTGCGATGGATGTACATCAGGTGATCGAGACGGTAGATGAGCTGGTAATGCAGGGAAGAGAATTGTCTCAGCTGGCGGCAGATTTCACATGGTATCTGAGGAATCTGCTTCTGGTGAAGAGCTCGGATGATATGGAAGATGTACTGGATGTATCATCGGAGAATCTGGCACTGTTAAAAGAAGAAGCACAGATGATTGACAGTGATACACTGATCCGCTACATCCGCATTTTTTCGGATCTGACGAATCAGTTGAAATATGCGACACAGAAGAGGGTTCTGCTGGAAGTAACCCTGATCAAATTATGCCGTCCGGCAATGGATCAGAATAAGGACGCCCTGCTGGACCGCATCCGTGCGATTGAAAAACAGCTGGAGGACGGAGCGTGGGAAGCACCGGTCAGGGAGCGTGTTGTGTATGCATCCGATGCAAAAGAAGCAGCGGCACCGAAGCCGAAACCGGAACTTCCGCAGGCATTAAATGAAGACGTGAAAGCGGTGGCAAAAGATTTCCGGATGATCATCAATGAGGCTTCCCCGATGCTCCGCACATATCTGAAAAAAGCGAGATTAAGTGCCGGAGAAGGCAACCGGCTTCTGATCGTGCTGCCGGATGAACTGAGTGCCAGTGCAGTTGCGACGCCGGATCACAAAGAAGAGATCCAGTCGTTGATCGAGCAGAAGATCGGTAAAAAAGTAGAGATAGACGTCCGCCAGATGGAGGCAGGACGCAGATTCGAGGATCACTTTGTGGATCTGGAGAATCTGATCAATATGGAAATTACTGTAGAAGACGAATAGGAGGATATTATCATGGCAAAAAGAGGAGGATTCCCAGGAGGCGGGATGCCGGGAAATATGGCAAATCTGATGAAACAGGCACAGAAGATGCAGCGTCAGATGGAAGAACAGGCAAAGGAAATGGAGACAAAAGAATTCAGTGCAACTGCAGGCGGCGGTGCTGTTGAAGTAACTGTATCCGGAAGCAAGAAGATATTAAAAGTAAAACTGGATGAAGAAGTAGTAGATCCGGATGATGTAGAGATGCTGGAAGATCTGCTTGTGGCAGCAGTCAATGAAGCACTGGAGAAAGTAGACGCAGAGACAACTTCTGCAATGTCTAAGTTCACCGGCGGCATGGGCGGCGGAATGCCGGGATTATTCTAAGAGAAGATCCGGAAAGAATGATTCTTACAGGGAGTTAAAAAATTATGGATTATTACAGTAATCAGATGAGCAAATTGATTGAGGAACTGTCATGCCTTCCGGGAATCGGAGCAAAATCTGCGGCAAGACTTGCGTTCCATCTGATCCATATGCCGGTTGATGATGTAAAAAGACTGGCTTCTACGATGGTGGAAGCCAGAGAGAATATAAAATATTGCAAAGAATGTTATACACTTACCGATCAGGAACTGTGCCCGATCTGCAGTAACAGTAACCGTGATCATCAGACGATCATGGTGGTTGAGAATACAAGAGATCTTGCGGCATATGAAAAGACAGGGAAATATAATGGTGTGTATCATGTGCTTCATGGTGCAATCTCTCCGATGCTTGGGATAGGTCCGGAAGATATCAAATTAAAGGAACTGATCGGGCGTCTGCAGGGAGATGTAAAAGAAGTGATCATTGCAACGAATTCGAGTCTGGAAGGTGAGACTACAGCGATGTATATCAGTAAGCTGATCAAACCGACGGGAATTAAAGTAAGCAGAATTGCAAGCGGTGTTCCGGTCGGAGGAGATCTGGAGTATATCGATGAAGTGACGCTTCTCCGGGCACTTGAAGGAAGGACAGAACTGTAGAGCGTTTGTCCCCGTCAGAGGTGAGAGAATGAAGAAAAAGGTTACATCAACAGATATTGCCCATGCTGCCGGAGTATCACAATCTACGGTTTCTATGATCCTGAACAAAAAATATGATGTGTCATTTGCCAAAGAAACTGTGGAAAAAGTAGAAAATGCTGCAAAAGAGCTGGGATACGTCCCGCCGAAACGGAAAACGAGGAAGGGGACAAAAAGAGAGAAACTTCTGGTTGTATTTTGCCCCAATCTGACGAATCCGTATTATGTTATGCTGCTGCAGGGAATCGAGGCGCATGCAAAAGAAAAAGGATTTGGTCTTTTTGTATGTAATACACAGAGAGATCTCCGGATGGAAGAACGCTATCTGAAAATGATGTGGCAGTTACGGCCGCTGGGGATTATCTACACCTGTAATCCGAGCCATTGCTTTATGGATCTGGTGGGAGAGATTGCAGAACAGATACCGGTTGCGATCGTAAATAACCAGAATGAAAAGATGAATGTAGATGCAGTGGAACTTGATAATTCAAAACTTGGAAGAGTGATGGCGAAGCATCTGCTGGAATTAGGTCACAGAAAGGTTGCATATATAGCACCGCCATTGACAGCAAGACAGAAACAACGTTCAAAACGGGTGGAAGGTTTCCTGAAAGAGTATGAAAAAGCCGGTCTACGAGACCAGGTGATCATCAAGGCGGCAAAAGAAGAGATTGATCTTGATGTGGCACATATTGATTCCGAATATAAGATCGGATATGAACTGACGAAAGAGTTGTTGAATGAAACGACAGATGTGACAGCAATTGTCGGATTAAATGACATGATTGCATTTGGAGTCATGGATGCACTTTATGAGGCAAAGATAAAAGTGCCGGCCGATGTGTCCGTGATGGGATGTGATAACACACTGTTTGCCAGAATGCATAACATGAATCTGACGACGATCGAGCATTTTGTGACTTTTAAAGGAAGGGATGCATGTGATATTATAATGAAGAAGATAGCATCACATCATTCAGCGAATATGGAAACAGCACCGATCAGTACCTATCATGTGGAATATGAACCGCAGCTGATCGTCCGTGGAACAACAACGTATGCAAAAAATGCACGAAAAAAGAAAAATTAATTCTTTTGCGAAAATTATTATTAATAATTGCTCGATTTTACAAACTGAAAATACATGTTAGATGTTAATGCCCCTTATAAATGCGTGAAAATCGATAATAAAAAGAAAAAATTAAAAATAATGTTAACATTTCTATCAAAAAAATAAAAAAAGTTCGATTAATAATTTGAAAATATTAATAAAGAAAATTATTAATAAAAAATTATGGCTATTGACCGGAGTTCCATGAATAGAGTATAATTTATATCAAACGATAACAAGGGAATGGTGAACAGATTTCACCGATTTTAAGGAGGAAAACAACATGAAATTTTTCATTGACACAGCGAACGTAGAGGATATTAAGAAAGCAAATGATATGGGAGTTATCTGCGGGGTAACAACAAACCCATCTCTGATCGCAAAAGAAGGTAAAGTATTTGAAGAAGTTATCGCTGAGATCGCATCTATCGTAGACGGACCTATCAGTGGAGAAGTAAAAGCTACAACAACAGATGCAGAAGGCATGATCGCAGAAGGAAGAGAGATCGCTAAGATCCATCCGAATATGGTAGTTAAGATTCCTATGACTGTAGAAGGATTAAAGGCAGTTAAAGTACTTGCAGCAGAAGGTATCAAGACAAACGTAACTCTGATCTTCAATGCAAACCAGGCGCTTCTTGCAGCAAGAGCAGGCGCATCATTCGTATCACCATTCCTTGGACGTCTGGACGATATCTCTACAAGAGGAGTAGACTTAATCTCAGAGATCGCACAGATCTTCGAAGTTGCAGGAATCGATACAGAGATCATCGCAGCAAGCGTACGTAACCCGATCCACGTAACAGACTGTGCATTAGCAGGTGCCGATATCGCAACTGTACCTTACAAAGTAATCGAGCAGATGACACATCATCCATTAACAGATGCAGGAATCGAGAAATTCCAGGCTGATTACAAAGCAGTATTCGGAGAATAAGAATAAGTAAAGCTATCATATATAATGATTCAGGAGGAACAACATGAACAAATTAGAGCTTATGAAGACAGCCAACGAAGTCCGCAAGGGCATCGTTACTGCAGTTCACAGTGCAAAATCCGGACATCCGGGTGGATCACTGTCAGCAGCAGACATTTATACATATCTGTATTTTGAAGAGATGAATATCGATCCTAAGGATCCTAAGAAAGCAGACCGTGACCGTTTTGTATTATCAAAAGGACACACAGCACCGGGATATTATTCAACACTGGCACACAGAGGATTCTTCCCGGTAGAAGATCTGACAACTCTTCGTAAAGTCGGATCATATCTTCAGGGACATCCGGATATGAAACACATCCCAGGTGTTGATATGTCAAGTGGATCCCTCGGACAGGGAATCTCAGCTGCAGTAGGAATGGCTATTTCAGCTAAGCTTTCAGATGATGATTACAGAGTATACACACTTCTCGGAGATGGTGAGATCCAGGAGGGACAGGTCTGGGAAGCTTCTATGTTAGCGGGACACAGAAAGCTGGACAACCTGGTAGTGATCGTTGATAATAACAACCTTCAGATCGATGGAAAGATTACAGACGTTAACTCTCCATATCCAATCGACAAGAAATTCGAGGCATTTAACTTCCATGTGATCAATATTGATGGAAATGATTTTGACCAGATCGAAGCAGCTTTCAAAGAGGCTCGCAAGACAAAGGGAATGCCGACTGCAATTATTGCAAAGACAATCAAAGGAAAAGGAGTTTCCTTCATGGAAGATCAGGCCGGATGGCATGGAAAAGCTCCTAATGATGAGCAGTATGCACAGGCAATGGAAGAATTAGAGAAAGCAGGTGAAGCATTATGTCAGAAGTAAAGAAAATCGCAACAAGAGAAAGCTACGGTAATGCTTTGGTAGAATTAGGAAAAGAACATGAAGATCTGGTAGTGTTAGACGCTGACCTTGCAGAAGCTACCAAGACGGGAATGTTCAAAAAAGCTTTCCCGGAACGTCACATTGACTGTGGAATCGCTGAGTGTAACATGATCGGAGTTGCAGCAGGTATCGCTGCCACAGGAAAAGTTCCGTTTGCAAGTTCATTTGCTATGTTTGCAGCAGGACGTGCATTTGAGCAGGTTCGCAACTCAGTCGGATATCCAAAATTAAACGTTAAGATCGGTGCTACACATGCCGGAATCTCTGTTGGAGAAGACGGTGCTACACATCAGTGTAACGAAGATATTGCTCTTATGAGAACAATTCCTGGAATGATCGTGATCAATCCTTCTGATGATGTAGAAGCAAAAGCAGCTGTAAAAGCAGCTTATGAGCACGTAGGTCCTGTATATCTCCGTTTCGGAAGACTTGCAGTTCCAGTTATCAATGATAATGCAGAATACAAATTCGAGATTGGTAAAGCCATCACACTTCGTGAAGGTACTGATGTAACAATCATCGCAACAGGTCTTGAGGTATCTGAATCCCTCGCAGCAGCAGAGAAGCTCGCAGCAGACGGAATCAGTGCAGAAGTGATCAATATGCACACGATCAAACCGTTGGATGAAGCAGCGGTTGTTGCAGCAGCAGCTAAGACAGGAAAGATCGTAACAGTTGAAGAACACTCTGTTATCGGCGGACTTGGAAGTGCTGTATGTGATGTGGTTGCAGAAAAAGCACCGGCTAAAGTAATGAAGATTGGTGTAAATGATACATTTGGTGAGTCTGGTCCGGCTGTAGAACTGATTAAGAAATACGGTCTTGACGCAGACAGCATTTATGCAAAAGTAAAAGCATTCGTAAAATAATAATATAGAACGGATAGTCAGAGGCTGTCGCTTTAACGAAAGAAATTTCGTTGGGCGGCAGCTTTTTTGCGGTAAGCAATTAAAAACAGTCAGATTCGTTCTTTGTTTGTGCAAAATCAACCAAAAACAGTCAAAATATTTGTGGACTAATGTGATTGAAAATGACTGGATTTGACGATATAATGAACTCAACAAGTTGAAAGGAGTAAGAAATATGATTTATACAGTTACGTTTAATCCATCGTTGGATTACATCGTTTCAGTGGACGATTTTAAACTCGGACTTACAAACCGTACAAGCTCAGAACTCATGCTTCCGGGTGGAAAAGGGATTAATGTTTCTATCGTGCTTAAGAATCTTGGAATCCAAAGTACGGCACTTGGATTTATGGCCGGATTTACGGGAAAAGAAATTGCAAGACGATTGGAAGAAGAAGGTGTAGCATCTGATTTCATTCAGATCGAAGAAGGAATATCAAGAATCAATTTGAAACTGAAATCCATCGACGGAACAGAAATTAATGGAAGTGGTCCAAAGATTCCGAAAGAGAAAGTAGAAGAATTGATGAAGCGTCTGAATACGATGAAAGAAGGCGATGTCTTATTCCTTGCAGGAAGTATCCCGGCATCTATGCCAGACGATATCTATAGCAGAATCATGAAAGAGTTGAAAGATAAAGGCATCATGATCGTTGTGGATGCAACAAGAGATCTTCTTATGAATGTACTGGAGTATTGTCCGTTTCTGATCAAACCAAATAATCATGAGCTTGGTGAGATCTTCGAAGTGACACTTAAGACGAGAGAGGACGTCATTCCTTATGGAAGAAAGCTTCAGGAAAAAGGAGCCAGAAATGTGCTGATCTCGATGGCGGGAGAAGGTGCGGTGCTGATTGCGGAAAATGGAGAAGTATATAGTTCGCCGGCGCCGAAAGGAACATTGGTCAATGGTGTAGGAGCCGGAGATTCCATGGTGGCAGGTTTCATGACAGGCTGGATGGAAAAGCAGGATTATGAGCATGCTTTCCGTATGGGAGTCGCAACAGGAAGCGCAAGTGCATTTTCCGAATATCTGGCAACCAGACCGGAAGTAGAAGAAGTATATAAACAGCTGGTGTAAGGCATAAAAGAGAAAAGTGTTGCAAAGAAAACGATTTATCAACAGGAGGGAAAATTATATGAGAATCACAGATTTGCTGGATGCAAGAAGTATTCTTTTGAATGCATCGCCAAAGAGCAAAAACGAAGCACTCGACCAGATCGTTGATCTCATGGTAAAGAGCGAAAAGATCAATGATAAAGAAGCATATAGAAAGCAGGTATATGCAAGAGAAGAAGAAAGTACGACAGGAATCGGAGAAGGAATCGCCATTCCGCATGGAAAATGCGATGCGGTAACAAAACCGGGGCTGGCAGCAATGGTAGTTAAGGATGGTGTGGATTTTGATTCGCTGGATGGGGAGCCTGTTACACTGATGTTCCTGATCGCAGCACCGAATACAGAAGACAATATCCATCTGGATGTATTGAGTAAGTTATCTGTTCTTCTGATGAATGAAGAATTTACAGAGGCTTTGAGAAATGCGGAGACAGTAGAAGAATTTATGGGTATCATCAATGATGCCGATGAAAAAGAAGCAGGAATTGATGAAAGACTTGCGGGAGAAGGAACGGCAGCAGAAGAAGAGACCAGAGGAAAGGTTAAGATTCTTGCAGTCACATCCTGCCCGACCGGAATTGCACATACGTATATGGCGGCTGAAGGAATTGAAAAAGCTGCAAAAGCAAAAGACTGTGCAGTAAAAGTTGAGACAAGAGGTTCAGGCGGAGCGAAAAATGTACTGACTTCAAAAGAAATCGAAGAAGCAGACGGAATTATCGTAGCTGCAGATGCACAGGTTCCGATGGATCGTTTTGACGGAAAGAAAGTTATTGTCTGCCAGGTGTCTGATGGTATCAGTAAAGCAGGTGAACTGGTTGACCGTGTGATCAGCGGGGACGTTCCGGTATATCATGCGGCAAATGGAGCAGAAGTGCAGGAAAGTAAAGGTGGAAGATCATCCGGCAGCATCGGACATCAGATTTACACACAGTTGATGAATGGTGTATCCCATATGCTTCCGTTCGTAGTCGGCGGTGGTATTCTGATCGCACTGGCATTTTTGATCGACGGACTTTGCGTAGATATGAATGCATTGGCAAAAGCAGATAGAGCTAACTTTGGTACTATTACACCGGTAGCGGCGCAGCTTAAGACGATCGGCGGACTTGCATTTGGATTGATGCTTCCGGTACTTGCGGGATATATAGGTGAAGCAATCGGCGACAGACCGGCACTTGCGGTTGGATTTGTAGGCGGAGTTATCGCAGCAAACGGAAAATCCGGATTCCTCGGAGCGCTAGTAGCTGGTTTTGTGTCCGGATATCTGATTCTTCTTCTTAGAAAACTGTGTGACAAGCTTCCGGATGCACTGGAAAAGATTGCACCGGTTCTGATCTATCCGGTAGCCGGAATTCTTGGAATCGGCCTTCTTATGAACTTTGCGATTGAGCCGGTCATGGGAGCGATCAATACTGCACTGAACAACGGACTGACCGGAATGGGTGGCTCAAGCAAGCTTGTGCTTGGTCTGATCCTTGGCGGAATGATGGCGATTGATATGGGAGGCCCGTTCAATAAGGCGGCATATGTGTTCGGTACAGCCGCAATCGCAGCAGGAAATTATGATATCATGGCAGCTGTTATGATTGGAGGAATGACCCCTCCATGTGCAATTGCACTTGCAACATTATTATTTAAAGACAAATTTACAAAATCAGAAAGAGAAGCAGGACCGACAAACTTCATTATGGGACTCGCATTTATTACCGAAGGAGCGATTCCATATGCGGCAGCAGATCCGCTTCACGTACTGCCGGCCTGCATTGCCGGTTCTGCGGCAGCCGGAGCACTGTCTATGGCATTTGGATGTACACTGATGGCACCGCACGGTGGAATCTTCGTATTCCCTGTAGTGGGAAATGCAATCATGTATCTGGTGGCACTGGTAGCAGGAACTGTAATTTCAGCGGTATTACTCGGAGTACTCAAAAAGAAAATTATATAAAAATAATAGTAAAATACAGGTTTGTCCGCAGAGATGTTGACAGACCTGTAAAAAATGAATAGAATGAAAATCACCAATGTAATATTCTATGGAGGTATGAAGAATGAAAGAATTTAAGTATGTAATCAAAGATAACGAAGGAATCCACGCTCGTCCGGCAGGAGAACTGGTGAAACTTGCAAAATCTTTCGAATCATCAGTGATGATCGAAAAAGAAGGAAAGAAAGCTGACTGCAAGAAGATCTTCGGCCTTATGGGACTTGGCGCTAAGAAAGACCATGAAGTAACATTTACATTTGAAGGTGCTGATGAAGAAGCAGCTTGCGAAGCAGTAAGCAAATTCATGCAGGAGAACCTGTAGGAGGACATATGCTTACAGAACAGCGTTATGAACAGATATTGAAGCTTCTTGAAAAAGAAGGCAGTATTACCGTGACAGAAGTTAAAGAACTTCTGGATACATCGGAATCGACCGTGCGCAGAGATATCACAGCACTTCATAATGCGGGAAAACTGGTGAAAGTGTTCGGAGGTGCGGTCGCATTAGATCACGTGGTAACACCGCAGGAGCCGACAGTGGCTCAGAAAATAACCGTTCATGTATCAGAAAAGCGGCAGATTGCAGAATATGCCGCAAGATTGATCGGACAAGGTGAATATATATATCTTGATGCAGGAACCACAACCGGATATATGCTGGAATTTCTGCGGGATAAAGATGTAACTGTTGTGACGAATGCGGTAGTGCATGCTCAGCAATTGGCAAAGTCCGGGGTGAAAGTACGACTGGTTGGAGGAGAACTGAAAAGTTCCACGGAAGCGGTTGTCGGAAGTGAGGCAATGGAGACGATCAGAAAGTATCATTTTACCAAGGGGTTCTTTGGTACCAATGGTGTGACTAAGAAAACAGGGTTCACGACACCGGATGCGAGTGAAGCAATGGTCAAAAAGATTGCGATGGAACAGTGCCAGGAAAAATATGTATTATGTGACGAGTCTAAGTTCGGTGAGGTGAGTTCTGTAACGTTTGCTCCGTTTGCAGGCGCAAAAATCGTTACAGATCAGATGCCGGAAGGATACCGGGACTGTGGAAATATTATCGTCATATCATAAGAACAGAATATAATAAGATAGAGATTTCTGAATGATTTATTCGGGAATCTCTTTTTATGTACCAAAATCTGAAAGAAAAGCTGCCTGAAATTCCGGAAGTGTGTCGGGAAATAAAAAATTGTATCGGAAAATTCCATGGACAGGTCCCATCAACTGATAAAATACGCATATTTTGTATGATATCATAGGCAAAAATATATAAGACGAGGTGATTGTGTCATGGAAAGACAACTTCCAAAAAACGTAAGACAGATAGGAAATGTAAGTGACAATCCAAAGATATATGTAGAAGATTATGTAGATACATATCTGAACCAATTAAGAGAAAAAGCGAAAGAACAGCCGGTTGGAGTGATTCTGGCTGGAGAAGTGCTGGAACTGGAAGACGAAAAGGCTGTATTTGTGTCAGGAGCTGTACAGATGCAAGAATTATCGGAAAAGGATGGTAAACTTGAAATCGGACAAGATGGAATGAAACATATGATGGAAGAAGCAGCGCAGTATTTTCCGGAAAGTCATATTGTCGGATGGGGAATTGTTGAAGAAGGCAATCCGATGAGCCGCAACCGGGAAGTGAAGAAAATACAGGAAAGAGAATTTGGGCAGGAAGGAAGTCTGTTCCTGTGGAAAAACGCAAGAGAGCAGGACGAGATATTTTATGCGTACAAATTTGGTGAACTGATGCAGATCGGAGGGCATTACATTTATTATGAAAAGAATCCTGAGATGCAGAACTATATGATCAATACACGCAAGGAGAATGGAGTAACCCCCAGTGAAGTGGTTGAGGATCGAGCTGCAAAGAATTTTCGTAGTGCAGTGAGAGAAAAGATAGAATATAAAGAGCAGCATCAGAGTTCGGCATTTGCCTATATTACGAGTGCAGTGCTTGTGCTGATCGTATTGGTGATTGGGATCACAACGGTTAATAATTTTGATAAAATGAAAGCGGTACAGAATTCTCTGGAAACACTTTCGGAAACAGTCGGTGGCGGACAGGCTGACGCAAAGACAAGGACCGAAACCGCTGAAACGGCGAAAAACAATGCAAAAGAAGCGTCTGGAACGGTAAAGAAAGCGGAAGGGACAACGACATCAGAAACATCGGACGGACAACTCTCCGATCAGGATTATTATGTAGTACAGAAAGGCGAAACGCTTGCGGGAATCAGTCAGAAATTATATGGAGATACGTCTCATGTGAAGGCAATCTGCAAAATGAATGGGCTGTCTGACGGCAACCTGATCTATATAGGACAAAAATTATTACTCCCATAAATGTGAAATGTGGTATACTAGGGTACACAGTATCAGAAGAAACGTTGAAAGGATGACCGACGGATGGAACGCAGGAAGAACAGCAATCTCCATGTTGTGAGAGAGCCGGAAGATCCCACGGATAAGATCATAGATGAGATTATGGATGAACTGAACAGTGAAGATGGGATGCCGGAGAAAGAAGTCCGGGAAGAGCTGATGAAAAGAAAAAAAAAGAAACAGAAAAAGATGATGGTTGGTATTGCGATAGTGGCTGCAGTGGGCGTGTTGATATATCTGCTGATCAATCTACAGACATATACCAAGGTACGGATCAGTGATACCTATGTTGGTGAGAGTGCATCGGACAATAATTATGTACAGTTTTCGGACGGTGTATTGAAATATAGTAAAGATGGTATTTCGTATCTGAGTCAGACCGGAAAAGAGAAGTGGAATCAATCCTATCAGATAAAGAATCCAATGATAGATATTACAGAAAAGTCGGCAGCAGTTGCGGACAAAGAAGGCAATGATATTCTGGTTTTCCAAGAAGATGGCCTGAAAGGTGAAGTGCATACGACGATGCCGATTGAAAAAGTCAGTGTATCGGAACAGGGAATTGTGAGTGCAATATTAAAAAGCGATACAGCAATGAAAGTAATCTGTTATGATACGGCAGGAAACATACTGGTAGAGCATAAGACATCACTTGCAGGAAGCGGATATCCGGTGGATGTGGCTCTGTCTGCAAATGGTCAGATGATGCAAGTGCTGTATCTTTATACGCAGGATGGCCGGATCGAGGGCAGATTACATTACTATAACTTTGGGGATGCAGGAAAAGATAAGACAGATCATCAGGTTACTAAAAAGAACTACAAGAACACAATTATGGCATCCGGATTTTTTATGGATGAGAATACATCGGCGGCAATCGGTGACAATGCTATGGTGATCTATACCGGAAAAGACATTCCGAAACAAGCTGTAAAGATAACCATGGATAAGGAGATAAAAAGTGTATTTCATAATGAGAAATATATCGGTCTGATCCTAAAGAATCAGGGAAAGAGTGGTTATGAGCTCAGGTTATACAATAAGACCGGAAAAGTCGTGCTGTCGAAAGAATTCACCGGTGATTATAATCATGTGAAATTATGTGATGATCAGGTGATCATGTATGACGGAAAAACATGCAGTATATTTATGAAAAATGGTGTACAGAAGTTCAAAGGCAGGATGGATAATAACATACAGGAAATATTCCCGGTTGGAGGGGTGAACCAGTATATTGTGTTGAGTGCGAATGGAATGGAAAAAATCCGTCTTGTAAAATAAGGAGAAAGTATGCATATGAATTGGCTGGAAATATCCATAGGGATCGTGTTTCTGATCTGTATCATAACGGGACTGGTCAGAGGTGCAATCCGGATTATGGTATCGTTGATCGCAACAATTGTCACGTTTGTGATTGTTTTCTTCGCAACGCCGTATGTGTCTCAGGCAGTAGAGAAATATACGCCGCTGGATGATATGATAAAGCAGAAAGTAGTCAGTACGATGGCAGATGCGGCGACTTCGGCAATTACCGGAGGAGGTACTGTATCCGGACAAGGGCTGAATGAAGCAGCGGTAAAGAAGGCTTTGAAGGCAGCAGGTGTCAGTGAAGAGATGTTGAACCGGTATGGAATCTCGATTTCAGATATTGTAAATGGAAAGATCGACAGTTCTGATCTTGCAAAGTATGGAATCTCTGCAAATGTGCTGGATGGTCTTACCGGTGGAAGTGGAAGCAGCGTAGAAAATGTTATAGAAAATGCAGACATACCAGAAAGTCTGCAGGAGACAATGATTAAGTCTGCAGATATACCGGAGGTATTCAAGAATCTGTTGCTTAAAAACAATAATAAAGAAATGTATGATGAATTGGGCGTTACAACATTTCCGCAATATATAGGGGCCTATGTTGCCAGACTGGTGATCAATATTATAGCATTCATACTTACGTTTATTGTGGTGACGGTAATTATAAGAGCGGTTGTGTTTGCCCTGGATATTGTATCAGAACTACCGGTAATCGGTTTCTTTAATCATCTGGCAGGCGGTGCACTTGGAATCGGAATTGCACTTATCATTGTGTGGATCCTGTTTATGATTGTGACATTAATGTATACGACGGCTGTCGGAAAAGAAATCTATGAAATGGTACAGAACAATTCCATTCTGAAATTGATATATGATTGCAATCCGGTCATGCGGATGGCAGTGAAATTGATTTAATATGGATATAGCTTTTTGTCTGTATGGGAAATGAGATCAGGGAGAATATTCCTGGTCTTATTTTTTTGAATTGTCATGTCTGCAGAGATAATCTTCTTGTAAATATGTCTATAGAAGGATGGAGAATAGAAGTAGAATTGTCTGAATTGTCTAAATTGAAGAAAATATAAAAACAACGTTGACAATTCAAACGCCCTTGTGGTATATTAATCTAGCTGTCGCGTTAGACAAGGCCGTGAGGTAACAGAGTCGAAGTAGAAGACGGCGGGAACTGATTACGGAAAAGCAGGAAATGCCGGATCATAATCAGAAATCTTCGGGAATTGTTCCTGAAAAAAAGAATAAAATAACAGTTGACAAACACAACTGCTTGTGATATTCTTAATAAGCTGTCGCTTGAGACAAACGAATGTTTGAG
>NZ_WWSA01000022.1:0-49844 GCF_009875615.1 Dorea sp. BIOML-A1 | reverse complement strand
TTACTCTTTCTGAACATGAAAATACCCCCATATAGGACTTTTATATTTCATTGTCCTATATGAGGGTAGCATATCATTCTGGCATGGCACCATTCTGGTGCGGCAGAATAGACGGGGAGTTTTTTTATCTTAAGCATTATCCGGAAAGATTTCTTTCCACTCACCGGGACGCAGTGATTCATCAAGTACAATATTTCCGATGGAAATGCGTTTCAATTCAATCACGCAGCAGTGGACCGATTTCATCATGCGCCGGATCTGACGTTTCTTCCCTTCGGAAATGGTAATTATTCCATAGGTAACAGGGTGTTCAGGACGGTTTTTGTGGATATCTTTCTGAATCTCCACCGGTAATGTGGAAAGAATATCGGACATTACCGCATGTCCTGTTACGGTAATTTCAGCCGGGACGGTCGGGGTATCGGCGCCTTTCAGAATGACACCTGTTTCCAGCTTGTGTACCAGTTCCGGTGTCAGATTGCCGAGAAGGGTGAATTCATAAGTTTTCTCTTTGTGATAGGAAGGATGAGTGAGCTTCTGATTGAAGATACCGTCATCCGTGATCAGGAGAAGTCCGGTCGTCTCACGGTCAAGGCGTCCGACCGGAGAAAGCCTGTCATTATGTAATTCTTCAAAATAGTCCATAACCGTCGGATAGCGGTCATCGCGTCTGGCAGTGACACAGCCGAAAGGTTTGTGAAACATGTAGTAGTGAGGCATTGTTGTGACTCCTTTATTGGTTCTTTTCAGAGTTGTTCCGGGGAAAATCTCTGTGTAAAGCATACCACAGAAAAAGGAATAAATGATTGCTTATTGACAAAATTTATTAATTATGATATTTTCTTTTAGATGATAAATGACCGATGGGGGAGTAACAGGCGTATAACGCAACAAGTCAACATACTGATCGATGGATCTGGCTTGTTTTAATTTGTGAGACTCATGTGTAGCTGTAATATCTATGCGTGGACTCTCTCTATCCTATAAAGAAAGTATAGACCAGGTATGGCAGGCAGCTGCTGTATCTGGTTTTTTTGTTGTCATGCGTTTGAACTTAATTTTGGAGGAAATGATAATGGAGTGGAATTTTTTATTCTTTATGAACAGTGTCTTACTTGGAGTGGGACTGGCAATGGATGCATTTTCTGTCTCGCTGGCAAATGGAATGAATGAAAAAAATATGAAGAAATCAAGAATGGCTTATATTGCGGGAGTATATGCATTCTTTCAGTTCCTGATGCCTATGATAGGATGGATATGTGTGCATACGATCGTACAGGTTTTTGGACAGTTTCAGAAGTTCATTCCGTGGATCGCATTGATTTTGCTTTTGTATATCGGAGGAAGCATGATCAAAGAATCTGTGCAGAGTGAAGAGGAAAAGGAAGAAGTGAAAAGATTAAGTTTTGCCGTGCTTATGATGCAGGGGATTGCAACATCGATTGATGCGTTGTCGGTAGGATTTACCACTGCCGGGTATGGTTTGGTTATGGCTGTAGTCTGTTCACTGATCGTGGCAGTGGTAACGTTTGTGATATGTGAGACAGGGTTGTGCCTCGGTAAGACTCTGGGAACAAAGCTGTCAGGAAAGGCAGATGTTCTGGGCGGCGTAATCTTGATAGGAATCGGAATTGTGTCATGGGGACGGGGAATGTGACTTTTTTTCTGTCTCCGGTGGCAGGCTGCGTAAATACGCTGTGTAAAATAATTTTGACACGAAAATTGATGCGAAAAACGGTCATGTAAAGGAAGTTTGATAGACATTGGACACGCAATGTGGAAAGATGTTCTCGAAAGGAGAAATACAGATATGGAAATTGGAAAAAAACTAAAAGACGCTCGTATGAAATCCGGATTTACCCAGGAAGCAGTTGCAGAAAAGATCAATATGTCCAGACAGACTATTTCAAACTGGGAAAATGAAAAATCCTATCCGGATATTATAAGCGTCATTGAGTTGAGCAGCCTTTATTCCATAAGTCTTGATGATTTATTGAAAGGGGACGAAAGAATGATGGAACATCTGGAAGAAAGCACAAATGTAGTCAAAAGCAATCAAAAATTGATAGGAGCGATCATACTTAATATTATCACGGTCATTCTGTTAATTACCTTAAGTATGTTCCTGCCGGATAAGAACTATTATCTGATTATGGTATTTTGTCTGGCTATTGTGAGCTCAGCAGTATTGCTTTATCAGATTATCAGACGTATTTAAGGGAGAAATTATAATGGACAAAAATATTGTATTGGCTGTGATATTTGGTGCGGCCGCAGTTGTCGGAGCTATGGAAACGGTATATCAGATCTATCGGTTAACGGTGATGGATGCAGCCGCCCGTGGATTAAAACATCCAAAATTATGGGGACTGCTTGCTGCGAACGGGAATAATTCGAGTGGGTTGTTACTATATCTAATAGGTCGAAGGAACTATCCGGTGAATTCTATAGACAGCAGACAGTTAGTGGTTATGGAGAAAAGGAAAAAGGCAGCCGGTATCGGGTTAGTGTTTGTGGCTGTCGGAGCGATTGGATTGCTGGTGTGTTTGGGAAGAGTTGGTTTATAAGGCTTATATAAGGGAAACTCCGAAAGTACAAAAGAAAAATGCAGACATACATCAAAATGCCCTTGCATAGATTGTAAAAAACAATTTATGCAGGGGTTATTTTTATGAAAGATTACATTGAGGAGAGGGCAGTAGAAATTGCATATTATATCATCGAACATAAAGCCACTGTGCGTCAGACTGCAAAGGAATTTGGGGTTAGTAAGAGTACGATACATATAGTAGTAATAAAATAGAACGTTATACAAATATAATATATTCAATCAAATAAGATATAGAAGGAAGCAAGTTTGAAGAAATATTTGGGTGGAAATATTTGTTTGGGCTTGCTTTTAGTGTTTTTATATGAAGTTAGATAGCAGATTGAAAAGGAAATAGATAGGTGTTATATTTTAGATAATGAAAATGGAATTATTGATTAGGATAATTGATTTACATTAAAAATATACCAGAAGAAAATAAAAAGGAAGATATATTGAAAGGATTGGGGGACCATTTAATTGAGAAAATGTGAGAATATTTATGAAGAAATATGTGCTCTCGAACCAGTTGTTGATTCCTTGCCTTGTGTACATAATAATATGACAATGCAGGGAAGAAGAAAAGTTTTTTATATAAGTGATATTCATTGTGATATGAAAATGAAAAAGGGATTTAAGGATTTTTCTGATAAGGAATATATAAATCATGTTATTAAAAAGATGAACGGAGATGATCCATTTGGGGATAATCCATTGATTATAGTGGGAGATATTGATTGTTGTACAGAAAATGTGGATTATTTTTTTTCACAGCTTAGAATGCGCAGAGATGGTATTATAATTTTTGTATTGGGAAATCATGAGATATGGGCTTATGACATGGCGGTTTCTGATTTAGATGAAATAATTAAAAGGTATCGAGTTATTTGTAAAAAACATGATGTGATAATGCTACAAAATGAATTGGCATTCTTTTATGATGATAGAACAGGAAATGGAGAATTACTTTCGTTCAGTCATCATCATGTAATTTCGGAAAATGAATTATCAGAGTTAGCAATTGATGAAATACAAGTGTATGCAGAAAAAGCAAAAATGATTGTATTTGGAGGACTAGGTTTTTCCGGAAAGTGTAAAACTTTAACATCAGAAGGTAGTATATATAATGCTGATATAGGATTATATAGAGATGCTGTTCCTACGCTTGCGGAAGATATTATACAAGCAGAAAAAAGTGAAAAAGCATATTTAAAAGTATTAGAAGCATTATCTAATTATAATGTTATTATTGCAACCCATTGTCCGCTGGATAATTGGAGTGAAAGGGGCTATAATTCTAATTTCATCTATCTTAGTGGGCATACACACCATAATATATTTCATATGTCCTCAGATAAAACAGTTTTCGCAGACAATCAGGTTGGATATTCTAGTGATGATTACGATTTGAGATACTTTTTAATTAACGGTACATATGATAGCTTTATAAATTATTCTGATGGTATTTATAAGATTACATATGAACAATATATTGATTTTAATATTGGGAAAAATGTTAGATTAAAAAAGAAAAATGATGGAAAGCAAATTGTATTATTAAAAAAGGGCTTTGCACATATGTTTGTATATTATAATCATAGTAATAAACTGATGCTATTAAATGGAGGTAGTCCAAAACAGCTTTATCATGAATTGAATTATTATTACAAAAATCTCGATAAATATGTGTCTAATATAAAAACAATAATGAATTCTTACATGGATAAATTGTTGAATATCTCTAAAGTAATTAAATCAATTGGTGGAGATGGTAGTATTCATGGCTGCATTGTCGATATTGATTATTATAATCATATATATATTAATCCGGTGGATGGAAAAATTACCCCATATTTTGCGTATGATATGGAACAAAAATATGTATATAAAGATTTATATACACTTCTTGCAGAAAAGAAGCCTTCTTTACTTTCAGGATATGTTGAATGGCAAAAAATCGATTCAAATAATGAAATAGTTGTTCGAAACACAGAATTAACAGATTTAGCTGTTTTAGTGACGGATAAAAAAATATATAGTGCTTCGAAAATTATAAAATCAATTCAATATCTTTTATTTCAAGATGTTGTTAGAGAGTGGAACGATAAAATATTGCGTATAAGTAATAGAGAAGAGACTATTGGAGAAATGGAAAGACTAGAAATTGATAATAGCATTTATCAGTCAATTCTGCAAAGTAATTAATATATAAGAAATTCTACATGAATAATAAAGAGCAAGATCCATCCGGGTAATACCGTATCGTAATAATTGAAAATAATATTTAGAAATTAGGAATATTATATTGGCTACATTGAAAATGTAAGCAGGTAAAAATTGAATATTTTTTACAGAGCATCTGGCAGAAGCCGGGTGCTTTTTTGAATATTTTGAAAGAAAATATCATGTAAATGGTGCGGAAATCTTTGATGGAAGCTAATTAGATGAAGATGAAATTGAATCAAGAGGATAAAAATAGAATATTCATCAAGAATAAACTTGTTAAACACAGGTGAATCTTGCTCTTGTATAAAAATTCAGATTAAAAAGAAGAAAGAAATAACAAAGAGCGAGATTCACTAGGGATTTATAGTACCTTAACTGGTTCTCTGCTTATCTTTAAGATTATGCGGAATTTTGGGATGCACAGTAATGAAATTATGAAAAAATTAAAAAAATTCTGATGAGGGGGCTGTATTTTATGCCCTCTCCCTTTGTATATATAGAGGGATAAATTTTTGTGGATATAAAATTCAAAAATATATTTCCTCAAATATTGAGAAGGTGAGGAAGAAACAAATGAAATATTTGTACATGAATGAGCAGGAGCGGCAGAAGCAGTATTATTAATTTCCAAAATTCTTGCTGGAATTACAGCTAAGTCAGAATGCAAGAATTATTTATATGCTGTTGTATGACCGGGCGAGAATATCACGAAAGAATAATTGGACAGATGAGGATGGAAGAGTATATGCAATATTTCCAATTGAAGAACTATCACAGAAAACCGGGAAGTGCAAATCTTCTGTTAAAAAGGCTTTGAAAGAACTAGATGATGCAGGACTGCTAATTCGGAAATTTGGTGGATTTTCAAAACCAAGACATATGTATGTAATGATACCAGACAAAGTAGAGGTTTCTGGAAAGGTACAATTACAGACAGATATAAAGAAAGCCGATAGAGAGTTAAAAAATGAGCTTTCATATGGTCAGAATGATAACTCTACGAAGGATATAAATACGGCATCTAATAAAGTAATAGAGAAAAATAACTCAAGTAATAAGTATGGAGTAAGTAGTTACAGTATAAAGAATCAAAAGATGAATTATGAGTGTGGGGAGGGAGAAAGCCTGTGATGTATGAGATACAAACATATTTAGGCGCAGATGGATTGATGCATTGTACTGTTTGTAAAGAACCCGTAGAAGCATTTTATCCAAAAGGTTCTTTGCTTGAAATGAGAAAGCATCACAGGCAGTGTGCGTGTGAAAGGAAGGCATATGCAGAAGAGGCACAATATTATAAAGAAAAAGAGCATCGGGAGCTAATCGCAAGAAATAAGAAAATCTGCTTTGAGGAAAAAGAAATGGAGGGATTTACATTTCAAAATGTAGAAAGAGATAGTGGCGTTATAAGAATCGCAGAAGAATATGTAACAAACTGGCAAAAAATGAAGCAAAACCATATGGGATATTTGTTCTGGGGACCAGTTGGAACAGGAAAAAGTTATCTGGCTGCTTGTATTGCGAATGCATTGCTGGAAAAAGAAGTTACCGTGAAAATGACAAATTTCAACACCATATTAAATGATTTGTTTGCAGCTGAAGACAAGACAGAATATATCAGATTATTGAATGGATATGAGCTTTTAATTATTGATGATCTTGGTGTAGAACGGAGCAGTGAGTATGCATTAGAAAATATTTTCGGTGTGATTGATTGGAGATATCGATCGGGGAAACCTTTGATTATCACAACAAATCTTCCTTTAGCACAATTAAAACAAGAGACAAAAATTGAGAAGAAAAGAATTTATGACAGAATTCTGGAAAGATGTATTCCGGTAAAAATTGATGGAGTCAGCAGACGAGAAGCCATGGCAAATGACAATATGCAGACTATGAAAAACATTCTGAAAATCTAGGACTATTTCAGGAGGAATTTTCATAGTAATGGACAAAGAGTGAGCAGGGAGGAGGTGGAAACTTCACCGTGGCGAAAAGAAAACTGAACTATCGATTTCATAATCCAAATCCGGTGGAAGTAACCGCCGATTACATATTGAAAGTGATGATAGAAGCGAATACTGAGAAGGTGGAGAAGATATTGCGGGAGAATATGGTGCAGATGGAAGTAAATGAATGTGAACTGGGATAAAGCGGATAGATGAGGAATGGATTGAAAGTCATTAATATGAAGTCTAAGGTGTATAATTTTGCCGAAAATTGCCGAAATGTAAATTATAATATAAAATATGAGATTTCATCTCATAAAACTATTGCTAAAATAAAAAAACGGAATATAATAAGGATATAGGCAAGAAGTTTGGACTAATGGAGGTAAATAAGATGTTATGCCAATTTACAGTGAAAAATTTTAAGAGTATACGGGATGAGGTAACATTTGACATGCAGGCTGCCGCCATTTCTGAGCATGAAGACAGAATTATAAAAGATAAAGATGAGGAATTATATTTACCGGTATCTGCTGTATACGGACCAAATGGTGGAGGCAAATCTAATGTTCTTGAAGCGTTACACAGTCTGGTTACGAAGGTGTTGAGACCATTATATGCTACAAGTAATAACGAAGAGATTGCAATAAAAATGAAAAAGCTTGTGATAGAGCCGTTTGCTTTTGATGAAGAAACAAGAAATGAGCCAACAGAATTTGAACTGTTTTTTAGAACGGCAATGGCAGAGTATCGCTATGAATTAACCGTAAAAAAAGAAGTAATCGAATACGAAAGGTTGGATCGTATAAAATTAGAAACAGGGCGGAAATCAGCACTTTTTGAACGAGATGAAGATGAAATTAATTTGAAAGGTGCATTTGCAAGATTGAAAACCAGTGATGAATTATCCGATACATTGCCGTTGTTATCGTATCTTGGAATTACTTACAGCAAAAATGAAGTGGTACAGGATGTGCTTGACTGGTTTGATGAAGAGATTGATTTCCTGAATTATGGAAATCCTATGCAGGAATTACGAATGGCTGTTTCTAAGTCAGAGGATGTAAAAAGACTGATGCTTCAGATGATTCAGGAGATGGATTTGGATATTGTAGATTTCCGTGTAGAAGAAAAGGAGAATGACCGGATCGAAGTATTTACAAAACACGTAGTAGATGAATATGAAGCAGAATTGAATTTATTTGATGAATCCAGTGGAACAAAGAAATTATTTGGATTGCTCCCATTTATTGCAAAAAGTTTATTGAGAGGAACGACACTTGTGATTGATGAATTGGATGCAAAGATACATCCGGTATTACTTAAATACCTTATTATGACTTTCAGTAATATGGAAAAAAATAAAAAGGGTGCACAGTTGATTTTTACATCACATGATCTGTCTACTATGAACAGTGAAGTATTCAGAAGAGATGAAATCTGGTTTGTAGCAAAAGGAAACCGTCAGAACTCAAAATTATATTCTCTTGTAGAATTTAAAAATAAGAAAGGTGAATCTGTACGAAAGGATGCCAAGTTCGATAAACAGTATCTGGAAGGGAAATATGGTGCAGATCCATACCTCAGAAAGATTATAGATTGGGGGACGGTGAATGGCTAAAAGAGGCAGAAAAGAGAAAGACAACTGGAAGAAGAAACGTCGGCAGGAATATCTGGAGAAGAAAGAATTCCGCTACTACATTTTCTGCGAGGGACAAGCAACGGAACCTAAATATTTTCAAGGATTCAAACGGTATATTGAAGATAATCCCATTTATCGAGATATGGTTTTGATTGAAATTGAAGGCTGCCAGGCTGAGACGATGCGGGTAATCGGAAAGGCTGAAGAGTATGTGCGTGAGAATAAGATTACGAAAGGGCAGATATGGTGTGTCTATGATAAAGACAGTTTCCCATCCAGTGATGTCAATGGAGTAGTCCAGCGGGCAGAAGTATTAAATCAAAAGAATCCGGATATTCAGTATCATGCGGCGTGGAGTAACGAGTGTATCGAATTCTGGTTCATGTTACATTTTGCATATTATACGGCAAATAATCACAGATCTGAGTATAAAAAGTTTTTGAATGAGAAATTTCAGGAACTGGGAATTGGGAAGTATGAGAAGAATATGGATGACATATTTGAGACGCTGATGAATGGTGGAAATCCGAAGTTGGCAATTCGATATGCAAGACGGATTATTAACAATGGAAAAGGGAAAACACCTGCGGAGATAGCACCAGGAACGAAGGTGTATGAGTTGGTGGAGGAACTGGCGAAGTATTTGCCGGGGAAACAGAAGAAATGTTTTGACTAGAGAGGAAGAGTGTGAATGAAAGATTTAAGTAGAAATGTAAAATTATATTGTGATGTATGCGGTAATGATCAATTTTCAATAATAAATGATATTGACTGTGAATTAAAGGAGGCTCCAGATGAAACAAAGATGCAATGTTCGGATTGTGGAAAGATTTTCACGAAAGCTGAGTTGATTGAATTAAATCAAGAAGTAATAGAGGCTAATATAGAGGATATAAAAAAAGAGGCTGTTAAGGAATTTGAAAAAGAATTATCGAAAGTACTAAAGAAATGGAGATAGTCTTAGATGAACGAGGAAATTGTGAATTGTTTTAATATTGTAATAGAAGTTGTAAAAGGCGTAGCATTGTACGTTATGCCGATAGCGGCTTTTATTGTCTCACTTATTGCATTGAAACGTTCTAATGATACGATGAAGGTACAAGTTCAGTTATCAGAAGTGGAAGAAAAATTAAAGGAATATGAATTGGCATTAAAGAAACGTGAATTAGAAAAGATTCAAGCAGAAGAAAATAAGGAGAAAAAAGCTAATATAGAAGCAAGAGTTATTAAGATTTCAAAAGGAAGTTATAGATTGAAAGTGTGGAATTCAGGTAATGAAACAGCATATAATGTTGAGGTTTCTATTCCTAAAGAATATAGTGTCATTATTATGAAAGACAAGATGCCATTTGAATATCTTGAACCAGGAAATAGCTTTGAAGAATGTGTTGTAATACATATGCAATCAGCTCCTAAGTTTAAGGTGATTTCGAAATGGGAAGATGAAATGGGAAATGAATTTTTGAACGAGCAATTGCGTAGTTGTTGAAAATATGAATAGGGAATACAGAAGGAGAAAACAGTGAAATTAAAGAATGTGATAGATAAGATCGAAAAATCAAAAAATCTGATAGAACTAATTATAATGTTTATAACTGCAATATGTACGGTCATTGGTGTATATTTGGGGTTTGCACAAATTAATTCAACTCTCAAAGAACAACGATTTTCTAATAGGTTAGAATTGGCAGATGATTTGATGAGTGAATATATGACTTTATCAAGTCATGGAAGTAAAGCAGTATTCTATTTAGTTGCCGATGCTAATGGTGAAGCTGATGAACTTATAAAAATAGATAGTAATTATCCTAATTATATGCAAATGCATTCGGAAGAGTTAGAGAACATTAAAGGGAAGATTGCGGCGTATGGTTCTACTGAACTTGTAAATCTATTTTTTGATTCCTATAATAGTATTCAAATGAAACTTGAAAATGGTAAAGGAGATTTAGAATCGTATAAATATTATTTCTATTCAATGCCTTTGTTAGCATCGTGTATTAGATATGATTTGACAGGAGAAAAAGTAAATCCTTCAATTTTTTATAATTCTTCTATGCGCGAACTGAAAACATTGGAGGCAGCAAGCGGAATGGAAGATTTTCATGAGAAAATGATTTCTACAAATGATGAATTAGTGGAAAAGTATGGCTTGCCCAAGAAATTTATTTGGAAAGAATAATAAAGTATGTGTTGAAGAAAGTAGAACACTTATTAATGAAAGGGGTGATCTACTTCCTTTTTTTGTTTACAAATTCTTTTTTGGATATATAATAAAAGATGTAACAGAACGATACAGCTATAACAGAGAGGTGATACTATGAACATTGCAGCCTATTGTCGAGTCTCCACCGACAAAGCCGATCAGCTCAACAGTCTGGAAGCCCAAAAGGAATTTTTCTCAGAATACACAAAACGCACAGGGGACACTTTAGTAAGAGTATATGCAGATGAAGGCATTTCCGGAACTAAAATTAAAAATCGTAAAGAATTTCTTCGCATGATGGCTGATGCAGAGCAGGGATTATTTGATATGGTTGTTGTAAAAGACATCTCTCGTTTTGCAAGAAATACTGTAGATCTTTTACAAAATGTCCGTAAGCTAAAATCATTGGGAATCGAAACGCAGTTCTTAACCGCAAATATGACCAGCATGGGAAACAGCGAATTTGTACTTACCATCTTTGGAGCTCTAGCACAGGAAGAAAGTGCCAATACTTCCAAGCGTGTAAAATTTGGAAAGAAGATGAACGCAGAAAAAGGACGAGTTCCGAATATTGTATATGGATACGACAAAACAATCGGAGATTATTTTAATCTTGCAATCAATAAAGAAGAATCTAAAGTTGTACAGCAGATTTACAAGTGGTACACAGAAGAAGGTTACGGTGCTGCTAAGATTGCCAATATGCTAAATGAAAAAGGTTATAAGACAAAACGAAATTGCAAATGGAGTCAGAATGCAACTTGCCGTATTTTGACAAATGAAATATATACTGGAAAAATTATCAATGGCAAGCAAGAAGTCAGTGATTTCCTAACAGGTCAGAGAAGAGATAAGGACGAGACAGAATGGATGGTAGTGGAGCGGCCGGAACTTCGAATCATAGAAGATGAGACATTTGAAAAAGCACAGGAGATTTTAAGAGGCAGACATGATGCATTTAATCTTAGTCACGAACGGCAGAGTAATAAGCATCTGTTTTCGACATTGATCAAATGTAAAGAATGTGGCTGGTCCTTCCGTAGAACGGTTCGTACTTATAAGAACACGTATGTACGGTGGGTATGCTCGGGGCGAAATGGCCGGGGCGTAGATAGCTGCCCCAATAAAACGGTTGTGGATGAGGAAGAACTCATTGAAGTTCTGCAGGAATATTTTACAAATGTATTGAAACAAAAGAAAAAAGTGATTGCTCATGTGGTAAATGAGTTTCAGCGTGTATATAAAGCTAAAGATGAAAATGTAGAGTACGAAAAAGAATTAAATGCAGAACTTGCTAAATTGCAAAAGACCAGACAAAAATATATGGATATGTATACGGATGATTTGATTTCTCGTGAAGAGTTGAATGAGAAGATTGGTGGTTCTCGCCAGGAAATGGAACGAATAGAAAATGAACTCAAGATGGTATCTTATCATTTAACCAAAGGGGAACAGTTAGAGAATATTTTAAATAATACATTTAAAGAAATTGAAGACATTACTGATGTACACCAGATGACCAATCAGCAGTTAAAGCGATTGATTCAGAAGATAGAAGTAGATAAGGATGGAAATGTAGATATTTATTTACGCTTGCTTGGAGATCTTGGGTTAGATGAGTCTGTATTAATTGAAGAAAATGAAACCGTTCTAAATTGTGACGACCAAACATAAAGACTGCACCGACCGCCTGGAGCAGATCAACCCGACCCTGGCGCAGAGCGTCCGCAAAGTTCTTGACGTGAACAAACAGGAACGCCACATCCGCGGCGGACTTGCCACCCGGGAGAAATATCTTCATCAGCATCGGCACGCAGGATAAAGAGAGTAACAGAACAAAAAGCTCTTATAATTTCGGACAGCAACGAGTCGATTTCATGGGATAAAAGATAACAACAGAACAAAAAACTCCGCACAGATATTCTGGAGAAGCATCATATATAGACGATTCATTCGAATATCCTTGCGGAGTTTTTATACAACTAATTATTTCCAAGAATTATGATGTCTCGAATTGTAAAAACACAGCCTTCATAATCATAAGAACAACATCACCAGTTTAAAGATCCAGTTGGCGGCGACCCCGGCGCAGAGTCCACCGATCGTGTGGCTTAAAATTGCTTTTCCGGTTAGCTTGTTCACTTTAAGTGAAGACATCATAGCCACATGTGTGCTGAGGTATCCGCTCCAGCACATGCACATTGCAGTGAATACGGCTACGTCATTGGCGAGGACGGTTCCGGCTTCTGCCATGTGCGGTACCAGTCCGATTGCGGCACCGGCAGCACCGAGTGCCGTGATCGGAACGGAGATTCCGGATGCATCTGTGAATCCAAAAAGCGGTGATAAGATGAATTCAAGCTTCTTTCCAAGCCATGGAAGGAAAGCGATTCCTTCATAAGCGGCACCGGTGTAAGTTCCGTCTGCAGATGCGCCGTTGGTCAGCATCATGACCAGTGTACAGATGGTGATAACGCCCGGGATGATGGCAAGGCCGACATCCACACCGTTTTTACCACCCTCAAGAAGTGCCTCGATGGCACGTCCGCCGATGCCTCCGTCACGGATCTCGCGGGTATTCATGATGGCATCCATGTCTTCATGTTCTTCGAACTGTATGCAGTATTCTTCGGTTCCATATTCTTTCTTGGTGAAATGAAGCATGATGCGGACACTGATGATACTGCCGATTATAGCGGAAAAGTTACCGACCAGTACAGCAGTTCCGGCGTGTCCACCTTTTAACTTCAGACCGATCATGAATGTACTTACAATCAGTCCCATTCCGAAAGATGTTCCAAGGTTCGTTAAAGCCGGAAGCTGGAATTTCTTGAAATATTTACGGAAATTCTTATCTTCAGCAAGTCCCAGGATTGCCGGATTGTCGGACAGATAAGTAGTGATTACACCGAGTGCTGCGGCACCCGGCAGATTATAAAGTGGCTTCATCAGCGGTGACAGTAATTTATTCACCATCGAAATGACACCGAATTCTGAGAACAGTCCTGAAATGGCTCCGGCAAGAACCGCGATTGCCATAATATAGAAGACTGTCTCAAGAAGCAGCTGGTAGCCGGTGTTCATCAATGTGTTCAGCATATTGACACCGCCCATTTTCATACCCATACCACCGAAAATTCCTAAAAAGATTGCCAGAAAGACGAATCCTTCAAGACTGATGGATTTTTTTGTTCTTTTGTTTCCCATAAAAAACCTCCAATATTTTATACACGTATTTTATCCAAGTTTCCCAGCTTATATAAAACGCATAGTAATAAGATACTATATAATTAAATGGAAGTCAATCGTTGTTTACAAATTGTGCATATAAGATAAAATGATAGTAGATAATAAAAATAAATTATACATAATTATTATGAATTGAAAAAATTTTATTGAAATGCTAATATAAAAATGGATATATTAATAGAAGAGATAAATAAATCGGATGTATGAAATGTTGTTAAAAATTGCAAAAAGTTAAAATTAAGGAAGAGAATGAAGGAGGACAGCAGACTGTGGCAACAGTTGGAGGAAACAGACAGGAAAAGAGAAAAAGGATTATGTCGTATTTCATCAATGCGACAATTGAATTAATGGAAAAAGAAGGAATTGAGAATCTGACGATCAGGAAGGTTGCAGAACAGGCAAAATACAACAGTGCAACGCTGTATCATTATTTCTCTAATCTGGATGAACTGGAATTATTTGCAAGTGTAAAATGTTTGGATGAATATATGCAGGAAACGTTGATACACAAGGCCGAGGGAAAGGATTTTCAGGAGTGGTATCTGGGACAGTGGCGCTGCTTTTGCAGACATTCGTTCCAGAGACCGAGAATCTATAACTTCTTATTCTTCAGTCCGGAAGGGACACAGAACCTGAATGAGGTTTTCCGGAGATATTATGAGATTTATCCAAATGAAAAGGAAGAAAAGACAGAAGATTACGAAGGATTTTTGAAAGAAGGAGATTTCTTCAAACGCAACGAAGATCTGCTAAGAGATGTGATCAGAGAAAGAAATTATGAGATATCTGAGCAGGAGATCAAAGAACTGAATGAAATGAGTGTGCTGATCTATCGGGGAATGCTTGCAATCATGCGAAGTGACAGGGACAAGCCGACGGTAGACGAGGCGGTGGATAAGACAGTCAGATATCTGGCGAAGACACTGGATGCGTATCATCTGGGATAGAGTAAGATATAATCTGGAAGGAGGTATTCCCCGTGAGAATAGTTGTCGTAGAAGACAATGAATTGTATAGAGATGAACTGTTACAATGTCTGGAGCAGGAAGAATCAGATATAGAGATCATAGGAAGTGCAGCCAATGGAGCCAGAGGACTTGCGCTGGTGGAAAAGCTGGTCCGGGAAAAAGCTGGTCCGGACGTGATATTTACAGACATCCGGATGCCGGAGATGGATGGATTCGAGATGATCGAAGCCCTGCAGAAAAGAAAGATATCCTGCAAAATTGTGATTACAAGTTCCTGTCCAGAATTTCTGTATGCAAAACGTGCAATGGAGCTTGGTGCCGTTGACTTTCTAGTCAAACCATTGAAAACTTATGAAGTCCGCAATGTACTAAGAAGATTGAGAAGAGAGCTGGAAAGCGAGAAGAAGTGGAAACACATACTGAAGCTGGATTACATTTTCCCGAATGCGATGGCAGGAAAGCTGAAAGATGACCTGCAGATAAAAGAACTCATAAAAGAAGGTTATGGAATCGCACCGGACGAAAGGATTGGCGTTCTGGGAATCGGCATGGGCTCAAATTATGAGAAATATAAAGAACAGGTGAAGCAGATTCTGAAAGAACTGGAGATTTTTAATCAGAAACAGGATTTCTGTGCGTATGCAATAGAGATGCGTGGACGTCAGAGTTTTGTGGTTCTTTTTTATCATATGGGAAATGAACAGGAGACGTATCGGTATCTGGAACAGACAATTGTTCCGATGATCTGTAATACTGCACGTGGAAGGGTGATATGTACCTGGGCGGTCAGTGATGGATTTGAAAATATGCATGAAGCGGTCAGAGAACTAGATCATGCGGCAGAATGGAATCTGATTCTGAAGAAGGGAACATTAATCTGTAAGGAAAAGATACAGGAAATTAAGCTGCATTCATATAAGTATCCGCTGCACCTTGAAATAGAAGCCAAAGAAGCACTGATGAATAAGGATTTGAAGCGTTTTAAAGAGATATTTTCCAGGTATCAGGCATATTGCAGGGAACTTCCATGTACACCACAGGAGGCAAAGGAAGGATGTACACATATCGCATTGGTCCTGATCCAGATGGCGGCAGAAGCAGGGGCACTACAAGCGCAGAGAAAAGGACAGGCCTTTCTTCAGGGAATATCGAGAGCCAATGGATGGACGGACGTAGAAGAAAAAGCAGATGAATTCTTCGAATATCTGACAAGCAAAGAAGAATGCCACAATAATATAAGTCTTCTGGTGCAAAAGGCACTGGAGAATATCCGGGAGTATTATGATCAGGGAATAACGTTGGAAGAAATTGCAGAAAAACTGCATGTGACAGAGGAGTACTTAAGTACTCAGTTCCGAAAAGAAACAGGACGGACATTTACCGAGACGATCCGAGGGTACAGGCTTGAACACGTAAAAAAACTTTTGACGGTTACAAACTGGAAACTGACGAAGATTGCTGAAATGGTGGGTTATACAGACCCTAAATATATGAGCCGTGTATTCAAAGAAGAGACTGGAATGCTGCCTCTCGAATACCGAAAAAAGAACAGTTAGATTAAAAAACGTTAAAAAAACACAAATTCAGTCAAAAAAAGTCATCCTTTTTTTAATATTTCCCCCTTGTAGAAATACGGGAGAATGTTAAGATATTTCCAATAAGAAAAAAGGAGGGACCAATAATGAGTACGAAAAGTGTTATTTTTTCGAATCCAGATGATGTAATAGATTTTGTAAAGATTGTTGAAAAATATCCTTTTGATATGGATATGAAACGGGGCAGATATATTGTAGATGCAAAGTCCCTGTTAGGTCTTATGAATCTTGGATTTGACCAGAAAATAGAACTGAAAGTATATGAAGAAGAATGCGAAAATCTTTGGAAAGAACTGGATAAATTTGTAGCTGCATAAGTTTACTTCTGCAGTAACTGGATATTGTATGAGAAGAATCCTCAGCGTATAATAAGAATATACGTTGGGGAATTTTTTCGGCATATAAACATTACAGGAGAGGAAAATGGGAAAGAGTAAAAAAGAGAAACAGCAGGCATATTTCTTTGACAATAAAGCTCTGCTGGTGCTGATCCTGCCACTGGTGGTTGAGCAGTTCCTGGCGGTCCTGGTAGGAATGGCAGATTCCATTATGATCGCAAGCGTCGGCGAGGCGGCGGTGTCGGGAGTATCGTTGGTGGATCAGATAATGGTACTTTTGATTAATGCATTTGCCGCACTGGCGACCGGAGGTGCAGTAGTCGCAGGACAGTTTCTGGGACAGGATAGAAAAGAGGAGGCCTGTAAATCGGCAACTCAGATGGTATGGTTTATTACTATATGTGCAATCGGTATTACGGTACTTGTATATTTAGGGAAATCATTTATCCTGCATACGGTATTCGGCAAGATTGATCAGGATGTAATGCATCATGCAGACGTTTATTTGTTGATCGTGGCGGCATCGATTCCATTCATGGCACTGTATAACGGAGGAGCGGCGATCTTCCGTACAATGGGCAATTCGAAGGTAACAATGCAAATATCGATCATCATGAACGTTATTAATATAGGAGGAAATGCGATCTTGATCTATGGTTTTCACCGTGGAACGGAAGGGGTTGCGATTCCGACACTGGTGTCAAGGATGACGGCGGCGATTATTATAATTGTGCTATTGTGTGATGAGAAACGGACGCTTCACATAGAACAGACCTGGCGTTACCGAATTAACTGGGAAATGGTTAAGAAGATTCTAAGTATCGGTGTGCCGAATGGCCTGGAGAATAGCATGTTTCAGCTTGGAAAGATTATCGTGCTCAGCCTGGTATCGACATTCGGAACCTATGCGATTGCGGCAAATGCGGTGTCAAATGCAATCGGATTGTTCCAGATCCTTCCGGGAATGGCAATTACGCTGGCAATCACACCGGTTATTTCCAGATGTGTGGGTGCGGGCGATTATGAACAGGCGAAGTATTATAATAAGAAATTAATGCTCATTACTTATGTCAGTATGACTGCGATGGTATTATTCATATTTTCATTATTGCCGGTTATATTAAAGGCATATAATCTGTCGGATCTTACAGCAAGAACGACGGCAGATATCATACATTTCCACGGAATCGGTGCGATCTTCATCTGGCCGATTGCGTTCAGTTTGCCTGCGACATTCCGTGCGGCGGGAGATGCGAAAGCGTGTATGTATATTTCAAGTATATCCATGTGGATATTCCGGATCGGATTCAGTTACGTGCTTGGGAAATATCTGGGCATGGGTGTATTTGGTGTCTGGGTTGCGATGGTCATTGACTGGGTATTCCGTGCGCTCTGCTTTGTGATCCGTTATTTCAAAGGAAGCTGGAAGAAAAAGGCGATCGTATAAGATAGAAGTCTCTTGTAAAAACAGGTCTTCTATTTTATAATAGAGATTAGCCATATAGAAAACAAATAGGAGGAAGTTCTTGTGAAAAAAGAATTAGTAATTGTCATTGACTTTGGTGGACAGTACAATCAGCTGGTAGCAAGACGTGTCAGAGAATGCAATGTATATTGCGAGATCTACTCATATAAGACAGATATTGAGAAGATCAAAGCTATGAATCCTAAGGGAATCATCCTGACAGGCGGACCAAACAGCTGTTATGAAGCAGATTCCCCGACATATAAAAAAGAATTGTTCGAACTTGGTATCCCGGTTCTTGGATTATGTTACGGTGCACAGCTTATGATGCATGTACTTGGAGGAAAGGTAGAATCCGCTCCGGTACGTGAGTATGGTAAGACAGAAGTGCTGGTAGATAAGAAAGATTCCAAGATTTTCGAAGGTGTATCTGAGAAGACCATCTGCTGGATGAGCCATTTTGACTATATCTCACAGGTTGCACCTGGATTCGAGATCACAGCACACACAGCAGACTGCCCGGTCGCAGCAGCTGAGAATACAGAAGCTGGATTATATGCAATCCAGTATCATCCGGAAGTACTTCACACAGCAGAAGGAACTAAGATGTTATCGAACTTCGTATTAGGTGTCTGCGGATGTGCAGGCGACTGGAAGATGGATGCATTCGTAGAGAATACAATCCGGGAGATCCGCGAAAAAGTCGGCGACGGAAGAGTACTTCTTGCACTGTCAGGCGGAGTAGATTCTTCAGTGGCAGCAGGATTGTTATCCAGAGCTATCGGAAAGCAGTTGACATGTGTATTTGTCGATCATGGTCTTCTCCGTAAAGATGAAGGTGATGAAGTAGAAGGTGTATTCGGACCAAATGGACAGTTCGACCTGAACTTTATCCGTGTAAATGCGCAGCAGAGATATTACGATAAACTAGCCGGAGTAACAGAACCGGAAGCAAAACGTAAGATCATCGGTGAAGAATTCATTCGTATCTTCGAAGAAGAAGCCAAGAAGATTGGTGCTGTAGACTTCCTCGCACAGGGGACCATTTATCCGGACGTTGTAGAAAGCGGACTCGGTGGAGAATCCGGAGTGATTAAATCTCACCACAATGTAGGTGGACTTCCGGAGCATGTAGATTTTAAAGATATCATTGAGCCTCTTCGTGATCTGTTCAAAGACGAAGTACGTAAGGCAGGATTGGAGCTTGGAATTCCGGAGAGACTGGTATTCCGTCAGCCATTCCCTGGACCTGGACTTGGAATCCGTATCATCGGTGAAGTAACAGAAGAAAAAGTTAAGATCGTTCAGGATGCAGATGCCATTTACAGAGAAGAGATTGCAAACGCAGGACTTGACAAGAATATTAACCAGTATTTCGCAGCACTGACAAATATGAGAAGTGTCGGAGTTATGGGGGATGAGAGAACATACGATTATGCTGTTGCTTTAAGAGCAGTAACAACTGTAGATTTCATGACAGCTGAGGCTGCTGAAATTCCTTATGATGTACTGAATAAGGTGATGAGCAGAATTATTAATGAGGTTAAGGGAGTTAACAGAGTATTTTACGATCTGACTTCTAAACCGCCTGGAACGATTGAGTTTGAATAAGCAAAAATGCTTAGTAAACCCAGCGTTTATGCGGGTTTGCAGCATTTTTAAAAGTCTTTTGATAACAAATTGATAACAGTTGCATGAGCGCCATTATTCTTGTAATCCAGTGGTTTTAGGGTTAGAGAATGATTGACAGGTGGTTGTGCAACAAATAAGTCCATATTATTTAGAAAGCCCTTAGCTGTGGGTAAGAACTCATAGCTAAGGGCTTTTTTGTCGTATTTATTTATCTGGTTTGAGTTTGTCTTGGAACATTTCGACCAGAGCATCGCTAAGTTCCTGTGACGGAACTTTCGCCCATGTTTGCGTAGTATCAAACTCCGGGTAGTGGTAACGCCACTCATCGTATTTGTCTTTACTGATTTCTTCAGAAGATAGCTTGTCAGCCTGCTCTTTCCAGGCATACAGCATTTTCAGAAGTTCGTGAGCGTCTTTACCTTTGGAAGTATCGACTTTCAGACAGATTTCTCCGTCTGATTCACTGACAGTCAGACCGTACAAATCTTCAAGGGTAAATAAAGTGTGCATCAGTCCGATATAGCTGTCAATATCAGGCACATCGAGGGCATGAGGGGAAACATCCAGAGCCTGTGCCAGTGCAGCAGTAAGTTCCGCCTTCGGTTTTCTTGTTCCTGTTTCGTATTGTGCTAAACGTACATCGGCACTTCGCTCAGGAAAGCCGACAATCGTACCAAGATATTTTTGTGTCATCCCACGCAGAATGCGGAAAAAATGTATTCTCTCTCCAATCGCCATAACGTGTCCACTCCTTGTATATATTTTACAATGAGTATAGCAGATATGTTTAGGAGAAGTCAAGATAATACAAAACAAAAAAGTTTAATATTTTCCAAAAAGCCACTTGACACAAGCAAATATGCTTAGTATAATAAGCTCAAATTAAGCAAATAAGTTTAATAAAAACAAAAATGACCGTCCGAACAGTATAAACCGCAAAGACCTTGCCAGATAGCAAGCGAGCGCCTGACATATTACGATATATCGAGACAGCACAGTGCCGAACAGGGAATACCTGCTGGAACTGCATTCGGATAGAACGGCGATAAAAAACAAAAGAAAGGACTGATTATTATATGAAAAACAGATTTATTTGTGCCGAAGAAGTGGCACAGGAACTAAGCGTATCAAAGCCGTATGCTTACAAGTTAATCCGTCAGTTGAATGAGGAACTGAAAGCAAAAGGCTTTATTACCATTTCAGGACGGGTAAACCGCCAGTATTTTTATGAAAGACTCTACGGAGCAGGAAAGGGGGATGAATAATGCCGGTATTCAAAAACGAGAGCAATGGAACTTGGTATGTGATGGCGAGATATGTCAACTGGAAAGGCGAGCGTAAGCAGAAATGCAAGCGTGGCTTTGCTACCAAGAAAGAAGCACAGGAATGGGAGCGAATGTTCCAGTTGCAGAACTCCTCTGATATGGATATGAGTTTTGAAGCCTTTACCGAACTGTATATCCGGGATATGAAAAGCCGTCTGAAGGAGAACACATGGCTGACAAAGGAACATATCATCCGCACGAAGATTTTACCGTATTTCGGCAAGCTGAAAATCAGCGAGATTTCCACAAAAGAGGTCATTGCATGGCAGAATGAGATGCTTGCCTATCGGGACGAGAAGAAAAAGCCATACTCACAGACCTATCTGAAAACACTCCATAATCAGTTGTCCGCTATCTTCAATCATGCGGTGCGGTATTATGAGCTGCGTTCCAATCCAGCCGCTAAAGCGGGAAATATGGGAAGTGAGGAACACAAGGAAATGCTGTTCTGGACAAAAGAAGAATATAAGAAATTCTCATTCGAGATGATGGACAAGCCTGTTTCCTTTTACGCTTTTGAAATGCTCTACTGGTGCGGTATCCGTGAAGGAGAATTGCTGGCATTGACTGCCGCTGACTTCGATTTTGAGAAAGAAACGGTCAGAATCAACAAGTCCTATCAGCGATTACACGGAGAAGATGTGATTACCACACCGAAAACAAAGAAAAGTAACCGCATCATCAAAATGCCGAAGTTCCTCTGTGAAGAAATGCAGGAGTATTTGCAGATGCTTTACGGATTGAAGAAGAAAGACCGAATCTTTACGGTCACAAAAAGCTATCTTCATCATGAGATGGACAGAGGTTCGAAAGCCGCAGGAGTAAAGCGAATCCGTATCCATGATTTACGGCACAGCCACATCAGTCTGTTGATTGATATGGGATTTTCGGCGGTGGCGATTGCAGACCGTGTAGGGCATGAAAGCATTGACATCACTTACCAGTACGCTCATCTGTTCCCGTCAAAACAGACGGAAATGGCAGATAGATTAGACGATTTAGGGAAAGGAGAGATTGAAAATGTCAGCTAAGAACAGAGATAACAAAAATCGTTGGAGAAACATTACAGTAGGGTTTCGGGTATCGCCCGAAGAAAATGAACTCATCAACAAGGCAGTCGCCTTATCGGGACTGCCAAAGCAGGAATACTGTTACCGCCGTTGTCTGAATCAGGATGTAGTGGTACAGGGCAATCCGAGAGTATTCAAGGCACTTAAAACGGAACTTGCCACTGTCCTCACAGAATTAAAGCGGATTGAAGCAGGAAACGGTGTGGATGAAGAACTGCTGAATGTCATTGAACTGATCGCTGTTATTCTGGGCGGTCTGAAAGGAGAGGATACGGATGGAAAATAAAAAAGAAAAGACTGCCCCGGATGTATCTGTTGGCGCAGATACGGAGCAGCCGATTTCTAAAAACACTATAAGTAGTATATCCGAGAATGGTGGAAATATCAAGAGTTTTGAGGAATTGCAAAGGGAAATGCAGTTGCAATCAGACCCGTCCTATCTCCAGACTATTTCCATGAATGAACTGTTTGACACACAGTATCGGAGTAAGCAGCCGTTGATTGACGGTCTGCTCTACCCCGGCACTTATATCTTTGCAGGTTCGCCCAAACTGGGAAAGAGCTTTCTGATGGCACAGCTTGCCTACCATGTCAGCACAGGCACACCGCTTTGGAATTATCCCACCCGAAAAGGAACGGTGCTGTATCTGGCACTTGAGGATGATTACCGCCGTTTGCAGGAGCGTCTGTACCGGATGTTTGGAACAGAAAGCACCGATAATCTTTACTTCTCTGTTTCTGCCAGTCAGCTTGGAAATGGACTGGATGAACAGTTTGCAAGATTTGTGGCAGAGCATAGGGACACGAAGCTGATTATCATTGATACGCTTCAGAAAGTGCGTGAGGTTGGCGGCGATAATTACAGTTACGCAAATGACTATCAGATCATGGCAAGACTGAAAAGTTTTGCAGATGCTCATGGGCTTTGTCTGTTGCTCGTACACCATACAAGAAAGCAGAATGCGGATGACAAGTTTGACATGATTTCCGGGACAAGCGGATTGCTTGGGGCGGCAGACGGGGCGTTTCTTCTTCAGAAAGAAAAGCGGACAGGTAATGCCGCAACACTGGAAGTATCAGGCAGAGATCAGCAAGACCAGAAGTTGTATCTGATCCGCAATACAGAAACCTTGTTGTGGGATTTGCAAAAGGCAGAAACGGAATTGTGGAAAGAACCGCCAGAGCCGTTACTGGATGAGATTGCAGAGCTTGTTATGAAGGACAATCCTTATTGGGAAGGTTCGCCAACAGCACTTGTCGCTTTGATAAATATGGACATTCAACCGCACGTTATCACAAGAAAACTGAACGTTCTTGCAGGACGGTTGTATACAGAACATGGGATTCTATTTCGGAGTGAGCGTGTCCATGAGGGACGGAAACTAAGATTTTGGAAAGACAATACAGAGAATGCGTGACAGTACGTGACGGTTGTGACGGTATTTTTGACAGCAGGGGCGGTATCAAAATAACCGTCACGACTGTCACATACCGTCACGTACTGTCACGGAAAGGATGGATAAGATGGGAAATGTGCAAATATCACAGGAATTATTTATGCAGTTGCTCCGCTTTCACTTAGTTGAAGATGAGAGCTGCGAAAAAGAAATTAAGCAGGGGTTAGAGAAGAAATTAGACAGGATGGTCATGCGTGACCTGTATGGAAAATTCAAGACTGCCCCGACAGAGGAAGAACGGGAACGGGCGAGAAAAGAGTATCTGGACAGACGAGGAGTGCCGGAGAGTTTTCGATGGTAATTCTTCCTTGATGATAAGAACAGGAGCGTGGCACGCCCCTGTGGACAGTAGACACGGAGAAATCTGGAAAGGAGAACCATGCAATGAGAGAAGGAAGATTAGGTTATAACTGTGAAAATGGCAGATATGGATTATTGTCAATGGACTTATGGATTGATACGGGATTTCACTGCGGAGAGTGTATGGAAGTTTTAGTGGATGACCAGTGGGTACGGACAAGAATGGAGATGAATCCTGCAATGGAATGGTATCTGGTGGGAACACCTTATTGCGGCGATCTGGAGTATGTACGGGCAAGAATACCGAAATAAATCAGATAGAAAAGTAAAGAATCGGTTTGCTGTCAGGGATAAAAAATAAGCCCGGATACGGGCAAATAAAAAGGGCGGATACGCCCAAGATGAAAAGCAAAAGCCGAAACGTGGTAGAGAAAGGTAGCACCTTATAAAGCCCTCGGCGTTTGAGAGCGAAATACACCCATCGCACAAATCAGAGATTTGTACTCAGGGTATTTCGCCCTGCCGGGAGCTATTTGTGCCGGAAACGGCAGTTAGTTCGTAAACAGGTGCCTATGCACCTACTCACAGCAAAGCAGGCGAGAGCCGGAAAGGAGAATGCTTATAGGCAGACATTCATTTATCAGACAAAACAAGCTGTCTGATGTGGCAGGAAGAATTGATTATATTTCCAATCCGAAAAGACAGGAACATCTTTATGCGACCTATGGCATACTTGAGACAGCGCATTATTATACAATGGAAAGGTGAGCTGAAATGACAGTTGCAGAGATGATAAAAAAAACTCGGACTGAAGCAAACATGACTCAAGGAGAATATGGAGCAAAATTTGGTGTTTCAAGACAGACAGTTTCCAGTTGGGAAAATGGAAGAAGTCTGCCAGATCTTCAAATGTTGATTGATATCTGTAACACCTATCATGTTTCTTTGGATAAGCTATTAAACGAGGATAAAGAGTTTGTTGAGAAAATAGATTTTTACAATAAATATAAAAAGGCAATTCGATTAGTGGGCATGTGTCTGTTGGCTGGTTTGCTTATATTTGCAATTGTATTTATTAACTGGAAAATTACAGAAAGAAATATGAATCAAGCATTTGAAATGAATGCAGAGAAATTAGGATTCGTAAAAGGAGAACTTTACGAATTAGAAAAAGACAATGTTCGGTATCGACTGCCAAACCAAAAACTCCCGTTCTTAAAGAAGGACTTTCATGTAAAAAACAGTTATGCCGATTTTATGATTGAAGATATAGAGATTAGTATTTCTATTTATGATGGAGAGGATTTTGCTATTGAATTTAATCATTTTAGAAGTATAAAAGGTTGCTTTGATAAAGATAGCAATATCGAGATCATGGAAAATACTTTGAACGAGAAAGAGAACATTTTTTATACCGAAAATAATGAGATGATAGAGGATGTGTTAAAGCAGTTATTGGAAATTCATAAAAATGTATATCGGCGTTAGTAAGATGGCGAATATAAATAAGGAATAGTAGTTGTATTTAATTTGTCTGAAGTGGTTACTGTTTTTAATTATATACTGTTGCTTTTCTAAGCAAAACCGTTTATAATCTGAATCGGAACATATTGTTATTATCCACAGTTACGGAGCGAGTGTTATCAACACCGATAACAAACTGATAACATTAGCCCATATAGGCAGGATAATATGGATAAATCAAATAATTGAAAGAAAAACGAACACGGCAACCAATAATCTCTAAACAAAATTGATTAGTAATTGTCGAGTTTGAATAGTTGACGCTGGGCTACAAAGCCCGTAACCACGGGGCTTTGCGGCTTTGGGTGTTTGAAATTGCATTATCATTGCATTTTTATATTTCTTTGTGATACATTGCAGTATGCTGATTACTGGTATAATTAGCAATACTTTGAGAAGCTGACTGGTAGCTGAGAACCCCGGTCAGCTTCTTTGCAATCTCAATATTGGTGTTTGGATACAGATGACCATAAGTTCCTAGTGTCGTCTGTATTTTTTCATGTCCAAGACGCTCTTTAATCAGCAGTGGATTTTCGCCCATGCTGATAAGCAGGGAAGCATGCGAATGTCTCAGGGCATGAATTTTGATTCTGTGAACACCAGCTAAATTTGCCAATTTCTCCAATGCTCTTGGAAGTGTTGTTTTGCTGGTGGGTGTACTGTTATAACTCAGGACGAATCCACAATTTGGTAAAACCTTTGCCTGAACCGCCTTCCATTCTTGTAATTCCTTGATGGTATCAGCATCAATATAAATGGTACGGTTGCTTGCCTGCGTCTTAGGTTCAACGAATTTGTAGTCATTCATTGTTTTATAGTACAGTGTTTTACTAATAATCAGCATACCTGTTTCAAAATCAATATCATCCCACTGTAAGGCGGCAGCCTCTCCAATACGCATTCCAGTCATAAATAAAAGCCAGAACGAGATGAAGAGATAGTGCTCGTAGTAGTCACCTTTGTACAGCAGGGATATTACCTTCTGAAACTCCTCCAAAGTCCAGAAGTCGATCTTTACTTTTTTAGATTTGATATTGCCGATCATGCGGGCAGGATTCTTCTTTGCAAGTCCGAGGATAATCGCCCGGTCAAAAGCTAAACATAACATTCCCTGAACAATGCGTACATAGTTTGGACTGAATTGTTTTGCCAACTTGAGCTGCCAGGTCTGTACATTTATCGCTTACAGTTATCATGAATCTCCTTTCCACAGACAGGGAATCAACTTGATACCTGTCTATTATTATATCAAATTTTGAGTAAAAGTTCTCTAATAAAAGCGCTATAAGCTAAAATCCCAAAAGTCTATGTTATTCTTTCAGAAGCCAGTTCCTATGCCCGTTCCGGCCACGTAAAACGGTGTTACTTTGTAACTATTAAGCTGCAGGCGTGCGAAGATGCAAACTATCTGCAGTCACCTATATCAATCTCCCGAAAGATTTCTTTTGTTTTCAAGGTACGGCGAATGGATATATTACCCATTCAATTAAGGAATAGGGGACTTTTCTTTAAGATTGAAAAATTTTGAGAAAAAATGATAAAAATAAAAGCTGCCTTGATTTGGCAGCTACGGAAATCTATTTGCGTTTTAGAGCCAGACGATTCAGCATGGAAATGAGCGCAAGCATATCCTCGTCATCGAGTTGTTTCATCAGATCAGTTGCTTTGTCAATCAGAGGAAGATTGTGCAGCTCTGAATCGAAGAACTGTTGAGGAGTGACTTCCAGATAGTCACAGATATCCAGAAAGCTCTGCATGGTAGGCAGAGAACGTCCGGAAGTGAGGGACTGGATGTAGCTTTTATTTTTGCCAAGATCCAGACTCATCTGATATTCAGATACATTTTTCTTTAAACGCAGTTCGCTGATGCGTTCTCCAATAAAGTTTTTATCCATACATTTACACCTCTCTTCCACATTTTAAACTATTTACTTACAGCAAATTACGGAATAAAATAGAGATATATTTGAAATATAGTGATTATTCCGTAATATAACCGTAATTTACTAAAATGATACAAAAAAAGAAATTATGGATGATAGAAAATGGATTTTGGGGTATGATGATAGCAAAGGAAGTGGATGTCTGTGCGGATTATAGGAAATGAGCAGGAAATTGAATGGGCGAAGGAAGCACTGCGGAATCAATGTAACGATTGTCCCTACTTGGACTGCTGTAATGAAAAGGCGAAAGAGGAGTCAAAGCAGTGTGGAACGGTTCGGTTTGGCTGCCGGGAGTATCTGAAAGAGAAGATTGAATTCGTAGTAGAAAAATAGATGTAGTATTTTGAACAAATATAAACACCATATATAGTATAAGCCTGAATTGACATGAGGAATATCTTGTGCTAGTATACTGATATAGTTTATTTTATGCACACCCTTTTTGGGGAGTTTCGGGATTCATAAGAATCTCCAAACTTACAGGAAACAGCAGGAGCTGATTCCTGGCATAAGTAGTTTATGTTTGTAGTGAGTGTCACGGTATGCCTTTTTTGGCTGCGTGGCACTTTTGTTTTTTCAGGAAGAAACCAGACTTTTAAGAATGAACAGAGAAAAGACTCTCTTTTCATTCTTTTTTTGTGCTTACATTTAGGTTTCGGCATAGTTGCATGCCACAACCAGCTTCGGCTGTTGATGGATAAATATTATTTTAAGAAAGGTGGAATAAGAACATGAATGAAGCAAGAGTGTATGCAGATGGATTTGAGAGATCCTTTGCAGAAGTAAAAGATCTGCTGGAGTTTCTGGCAGAGAGAGGAAGAAATGCCAAATGGATCAGAAAGCCAACGAATACGTTACGGCTGGCACCACTGGAAAAGGAGGCTCAAAATCTGGATGCGGCAGATGCATCCATGGAAGAAATTTTGGAGGATACAGAGAAGAATACGCAGCTTGTACTGAAAATGAGAGGAGAATCCTATCCGGTACGTGACTGTGCCATCCGCACCATTTTAAGCCGCGCAGGTGTCAATGGAGACGGGCTTCGCAAGCTGGATAAGGCAACATATGCGAAGGTAGTCAATTACTGCCTGCGGGTTGCAAAAGGGGATGCCCTGATTAAGATTGCGGACGGAAAGGTTTCCGCAGTACATGGCGGGGATAAACATGATTATTGCATCCTTGATATGAAAGCCATGTTTGAGACAACCTGCGAATATCTGAATCTGAATTTCAAAGGCAGTGTTTACATGGAGGGCTCTGGTATCTATGACCATTCCATTGTATCTGCCATGTGGAAGCTCGGAGGAAGTCAGGAACTTCTGGATACTTACCGAAAAGCACTGGATGCACACGGAATGGATGAGAAGATCCTGTCACCGGCACTTCGTTTTACCACATCTGACGTGGCAGCGAGCGGTGCAAATCTGTATCCGATGCTTTTGACAGACGGACCAAACGGCGTTATCAGTCTGGGAAGTCCAATCAAGCTGGCTCACGATAAAGGGGCAACGATTCTGGACTTCCGGAAAAATCTGGAGCAGGTATGCGCCCGCTATGTGGATGCGATGAAGAATCTTACTCAGCTTATGGACATTGAGATCCGTAATCCGGTGAACTGCCTGAAGCTGCTGATGAAGGAACTTGGCATTAAACAGAAGATCCGGAATGAGGTGGTGGAGCTATTTGTATCCCAGAACGGGGAAGGTGCCTGTACGGCACATGATCTTTATTATGCCATGAATGAAGCCTCCTTTTTTGCAGCCTGTGAAGGAATGTCCGGACAGGGCATCCTGAAGCTGGAGGAGGATATTACGAAGGCGCTTATAAAAGACTGGAAAAAATATGACGTTTATGGAGCAGTCAAATGTTAGGAGGAATTGGAATGAATAACAAAGCAGAGTATACACCGGAAAAGGTTGTGGATATCAGTAACCTGTCAAGAGAAGACTGGTTGGAATACCGCAAAAAAGGAATCGGCGGCAGTGATGTAGCGGCAATCATGGGGATCTCTCCATTTGCCACTATCCGGGATCTGTTTTACAACAAAACAGGTGTGCAGCCGGTCATTCAGGAGGAAGAGGAAAGCAACTGGGTTGCCAAGGAAGTCGGACACCGGCTGGAAGATCTGGTGGCAGAAATCTTTTCCAAAAAGACCGGACTGGAAGTATTTCCGGTACGTGTCATGTTCCGGCATCCATTATATCCGTTCATGCTTGCAGATGTGGATTTTTTTGTTCGTATGCCGGATGGGACATTTGCGATTCTGGAATGTAAAACCTGCAATTATAATGCGAAAGATAAGTGGGCTGATGAGGGTATTCCAGCTCATTATGTGCTGCAGGTAAGGCATTATCTGTCTGTGATGAATATGCAGAAAGCCTTTATCGCATGCCTGTATGGAAATAACGAGAATGAGTTTGTGTATCGCACCATTGAGCGTGATCTGATTGAGGAAGAAGACATCATTGATCAGGAAACGTATTTCTGGCAGGAACATGTATTGAAAAATGTAGTACCGCCGCATAACGGGAATTCCGATCTGGTTCTGGCAAATATCCGTAATTATGGTGGTTTTGCAGACAAATCTATTCCGGAAATTGTGCTTTCCGGTCTGGAATCAAAAAATCTTGAGAAGTATCTTACCCTTTCGGAGGAAAAGTCACAGTTGGAAAAACGGAAAAAGGAAATCGAAGCAGAACAGCGGGCAATCAGTGTTCCTTTTGTGGAACAGCTGGGGCAGGGCTGCAAGGCAGTGCTGGAGGACGGTACGAACCGTTACCGTATTACCTATAATCCGACCAGACGTACTTCGGTTGGGAAAGACCAGATGGAGAAGCTGAAAAACCAGCATCCGGATATCTATGAGGAATATACAAAAACAACGGAGAGCCGTACTTTCCGAATTAAGAAGGAGGCGGCGTAATGAGAAAACCAAATGAACGGATGCGGATAAAAAGCTGGAGGGATATAAACAATGAGGTGCAGATTTAAACATAAGATTTTCCAGAATGAGGAGAATGGGTATACGATTGCCATATTCACCACACAGGATACGTCTGTCCCCCTGTCAGCCAGAGACAAATATCTGGCATCCCGGAATATCATCGGCTTCTCAGCGATTGGATTCGGTCTTCCGCTTACAGACGAGATTGAGCTTGAGATGGAAGGCAGATGGGAGAGCGGAGAGCATGGAACTCAGTATCAGGTGGAAAATTTCATGGAGGTTGTACCACGGACAAAGGAGGGTATCTTAGGATACCTTTCTTCCGGTGCAATCAAAGGTATCGGTCCCAAGATGGCAGATACTATTTTCCGGAAGTTTGGGCTTCAGACACTGGAAATCATGGAAAACAACCCGCAGGAACTCTTGAAGATCCGTGGAATTTCCGAGAAGAAGCTGGCTGCTATTGTGGAGTCCTATGGAAAAAACCAGGTGTTCCGGGAACTGATGACGTTTCTGGCGCCTTTTAAGGTAACACCCAAAAAAGTGAATATGATTCTGAAGAAATTCGGAAATGAATCGGTGGATATTATCCGGCACCGCCCTTACATGCTGAGTGCAGTCAAAGGCTTCGGGTTTCTGACTGTGGATGCGATCGGAAGACAGTGCTGCTGTGCACTCAATGATCCCATGCGGATATCCGGGTGCATCGGACATATCATGAATCAGGCAATGAAAGAAGGACATCTGTTTAAGCAGCGTCAGGAGGTTATCAGGGAAGCACTGGAAATGCTGAACCGGGATCTGCAGGTCATGGCAGTATCGGAGCAGGATGTCAGTCAGGTGCTTTACCGGCTGGTGCTGCAAAAAAGCATTGTTGTGGAGGAAGAACGGATCTATTCTATCCGGCAGTATGAAGAAGAAACACAGACCGCTTCCATGATAGCCAGACGGCTTTTGGAGAAGCCGGTTTTGCTGTCCATTGAACCGGAGCTGGAAAAGGCACAGAAGACACTGGGGATCACGCTGTCAGAAACACAGAAACAGGCAGTGCGGATGGTGTTTGCACATCCCATCAGTATTATTACCGGAGGTCCCGGAACCGGAAAGACAACGGTTCTCAAGGTGATTCTCTATATCCATCAGGCGTTATGCAGGTCAGAGGTACAGCTTATGGCTCCGACCGGACGTGCGGCAAGACGTATGGTGGAGAGTACCGGCTGTGAAAATGCATCCACGATGCATCTGGCCCTGGGGCTTTTGGGAGATGATACGGATTTTGAACCGGATTTTGAGTACCTGTCTGCCGGATTTCTAAATGTAGATGAGGTGTCCATGGTGGACATGCATCTTGCCTATGAATTTTTCCGGCGGGTTAGCAGACATGCCAGAGTCCTTTTAGTCGGGGATAAGAACCAGCTTCCATCCGTAGGAGCCGGGGATGTGTTCCGGCAACTGATTGCCTGCGGGCTGATTCCGGTCACGGTACTGGATCTGGTTTACCGGCAGGGCGCTTTGAGCAGCATACCTTATAATGCAAAACTGATGCAGGAGAATAAGACTAATCTGAGCTTTGGGGAGGATTTTCAGTTCATTGCCTGTAAAGGAGCAGATGAAGCGGCAGAGATTGTCCGGAGGATTTATCTGGACGAGATTGCAAAAAACGGCATGGATCAGGTACAGATCCTGACTCCGTATCGGAAACGCAGTGCTGCCGGAGTGGATGAATTGAACAAATCTCTGGAGGATTTTGTAAATCCGCCAATCGCAGGGAAGAAGGAACTGCATATCGGCAGTCAGGTGTTCCGGGTTGGCGATAAGATTTTACAGAATAAAAATACCGAGATGGCGAGTAACGGCGATCTGGGCAGGATACTGGACTGTATCACGGATGAGGATGGAAATGCCAGGGCAGTGATCGGATTCCCGGATGGGCGGCAGGTGCAATATGAAGCTGACCAGATGGAAATGATCGAACATGCTAACGCAACAACCATCCATAAGGCACAGGGTTCCGAATGTCCGGTTGTCATCATCCCTTGGGTAAAAGCCTTTTATATGATGCTGAAGCGCAATATTCTCTATACCGGAGTGACCAGAGCGAAAAGCAAGGTTTATCTGGTAGGGGAATGGGCTGCAGTCTGTCAGGCAATCCATACGGATGACAGCGGGACAAGGAACACCATTCTGAGTGAGCGGATCGTACAGTATTACGATCAGTATCAGAGTGAACAGAAACCGGAAATGGAGCAGTTAAAACTTGTTGTTTAAAAATATTTTTCAATTTTTGAAATAAGCGGACTATTACTCTTATATAGGGGAACGTCTGCTTTTCTAAATGAAAGGAGCAGAGAATGAAAGAATTATTGTATAAGAAATCAGAGGCAGTTGCCGCTTTGAACCGTGTGGATGGCTTCCATCCGATGGAACTGGCAAGAAAGATTGGAGAAGAAGGGCAGGAGGAGCAGCTTTATCTGGATGTGAAATACCGGAAGCTATGGTTTCGTCTGGTCAATCCGGCAGGAAAGATCATCAGCCGGATTATCACTTTCACAGAGAACATGGCAGTTGTGGAAGCACGTATCTATCTGGATAAATGTGATCAGGAAGACAATTATGTAGCCAATTCCTTTTCGCAGAAATTCCGGAGCGATGACCCGAAGTTTGGAGACAAATTTCTGGAAATGGCAGAAACAGCAGCCGTAGGAAGGGCATTATCGGATGCCGGATATGGTGTGCAGTTTGCGGATGTGGGAGAGGAAAATGATCCTGCACAGGTAGATGCCGGAATTCCATATCAGAATCCACAGATGCCGGATTCAGGTGCCATGGAAAATGCAGCCATGCCGGATTCGGGTGTCATGCCAAATGCCCCTATGCCAACTTATGGAGAGATGCCAGGTCAGCCGGAATATGCAGGCCAGCAGATGATGAATCAGTTCTATCAGCAGGCACAGGCGGCGGGAAGCACCATTTACCATGGCAGTGGACAAATGCCTGGCTACGGTTCCGCTCCGGCTGCCTCTACGCCGCCAAAGACCGGACAGATGCTGCAGGGAGCATTACAGAATCTGGATACGTCCCTTCCGGTAGAAGAACTGATGAAACACATGAACTATGAAATGGCAGTCGGGACTGTGATTCCGGGAAAGGGAAAATACGGCGGAAAGACCATGGGACAGGTGGCAGTTGAAAGCCCGTCAACGATCCAGTGGTTTGCCGAGCAATATTCCGGACCGAACAATCTGGTTCCGGCGGCAGCAAAGGTAATTTTACAAAAAGCAATGCCGATGGCTGGTTAAGGAAGAACCCCGCAGAGAGCTTTTTTCTGCGGGGGAAAGGAGGAAGAGACCGGGATGTATTATGATATGTCTGGGTTTGATTATGGAATACTGGATGTGGTGCAGGTGCTGCATCTCAGAAAGCGGCGGGGAAACTATTATGACTGCCCGTTTTGTGGAGAGACGCATGGAAAACTGAATATCAATGTGGAAAAGAATGTATTCCGGTGCAACCGCTGTGATGCGTCCGGGGGGATGCTGAAGCTTTATGCGGATTTGCACAATGTTACACTCTCCGAAGCAAATCAGCAGATCCGGGAAGCATTAGGAAAAGGAGAATACCGGACGGATTATATCAAAGCAACGCCGGTACAGGAAGAAAAGGCAACGGCAGAGCTTGCACCCATAGAGGAAATCCACCGGACGTATCAGAGAATGCTGTCCATGCTCACGCTTAACAGGAAGCATCAGGAGGATCTGCAAAGACGAGGATTAAAACCGGAACAGATCGAAGCACAGCGTTACCGGAGTGTCCCGCTGTTTGGAATGAAGAAGCTGGTCAAAAGGCTGGCAGAAGAAGGATATATGGTGAAAGGCGTGCCGGGATTCTACCGGGATACAGACGGAAACTGGACGATTAACTTCAAAGCAGAAAACTCAGGAATCCTGATTCCCATAGTTTCTTTGGACGGGTTCATCCAGGGTTTTCAGATCCGGGTAGATCATGTGACTGACACGAAAAAATATATCTGGCTGTCCAGTGTCAATTATGACCAGGGAGTTTCCTCCGGAAGTCCGGTACATGTGATCGGTGATCTTGCCGCAGAACGTGTCTATCTGACCGAAGGAGCCTTAAAAGGGACCATAGCCCATTATCTGTCCGGCGCTACCTTTGTGTGCGTTGCCGGAGTGAACCAGTACCGGAATCTGAAACCGGTGCTGGAGCGGATGAAAGGATATGGGATGAAACAGCTTTTGGAGGCGTATGACATGGATAAGAAGATGAAAGTAGCCTGCAATAAGCATGACAGTAAGTGTGCGGTCTGTTTTGAGCGTTCCCCTGTTATCTGCCAGCATAAGGCGGAGAAACGGAGGATTATCCAGAACGGCTGCAATAAGGTCTATGAAATCTGCCGGGAGCTTTCCCTGCCGATGAACCGGATGGTCTGGGATATGGATGAGAGCGGGGAGTGGAACGGGAAACACAAGGGGATTGATGACTATTTAGCCGCCATCAAACAGAAGGAAGGAACCGGGGCACAGACTTCGGCTCTTCCGAAAGGAGAACAATCATGAGAAAAAAAGGAAATACGGTTCTTGCAGGACTCATTATCTGCCTGTTGCTTGTTTTTCTCGCAGCGGCAGGAAAACTCTTTGGTGCTTATCTGAAGTATCAGAAAGGGGACGTAAGTTACGAGAAACTGCAGGAATATGTTCAGGAACCAGAGGAAGAAGAATCACCGGAGTCTGAGAAAGAAAAGGAGGAACCTAAGAATAGGTATCTAGAAATTGATTTTGCAGGTTTAAAAGCGGTTAATCCGGATGTCATAGCGTGGATTCAGATTCCGGCACTGGATATTAGTTATCCGGTGGTACAGGGGAAAGATAATGCATATTATCTTCATCACCTTTTTTCGGGAGAATCCAATATCAACGGGAGCATCTTTGTGGACTGCCATAATCAGCCGGTCTTTACGGATCAGAATACGATCGTGTACGGGCATAATATGAAAAACGGGAGCATGTTCGGAACTCTGGATAAGTACCAAGACAAAGAGCTATTTGAACAACATCCGGAGTTTTATCTCTATTTGCCGGACAAGATCCTCAAGTATCGTATCTTTTCCTGCTATGCGGGAAGAACCGGAAGTGAGGGATATAGGTATCATTTCCCGGAAGCGGAAGATTTTCAGACGTTTCTGGATACGGTGTCTTCTTATAGGGATTATGATACCGGCACCGAGCTGTCGGCAACGGATCGGATAGTTACGCTGTCTACCTGTGTCAATTCCAGACGGAATTATCGCTATCTGGTACATGGAAAATTAAGCAGTGAGATCATCACAGAGGAATAAAAGAATCGTGCTGGTGTGAGAAGAAATTTCTTATGCCAGCTTTTATTATGGGAGGAAATGTAATGGGAACAGCATTGGTTATGGAACATGCAAACGCACTGGCACAGATGATAGTCAGTGAAAAGGACAAGTTATTTGATGAAAGAGTGGAGGCTCTTGTAAAACTTTATAGAAGGGCGGAATTTTATCTGAAGCAGGGATTTCTGGAGAGCATCGTCTGCGAGTTCCATCGGAAGAAAGTGGAAATGATTATGCAGGCGGAAACAAAAGGAGAGATTACGGAAATACTGAAGTTATCAAAACCGCATTTTGACGGGAAAAAATTTGTCTATACCTCTCCGTATGCTGTGGAAGAGGAAGAGCTTCTCCTTTGGTCTCTGACATCACTGCAAGGTCCACTCCGGGATGAAGGGTATCGAAGATATCGGGAATTATTTGAGAAGTGCCTGCCGGAATTGGTGGAAAAGCTTTCAGCATAGGACAATGACAGAACAAAAGAAAAAAGATACTAAGCATTTTTGAGAATGGTTGGTATCTTTTTTTCTTAGACAAACTGTTATTTGTTACTTAGGAACCGACCGTTAATATCCCCAAGTCATTAATTTCCACGTTCCGCCTTCGCTACGCGCCAACCACCATGACCATGTGTATTCTTCATTAGCGTTCCACGCTCCACCTCCATTTTTAGGTGACCTGAAACTACTATCAAACGAAATACATTGTGTGAAACTCTCTTTATTGTCATTTGCTTCCTCCAATTCATTCATCCAGGCAATATTATCCTCATTATTGCACGCATCATCAGATGTATAAGATAGGCTGTGCAATTCACACCCCTCAAAAGAACTAAATTGTTTCTTTATAACATCAATAGCTTCATCCATGTCATCTTTTGTGTATATAGATGATGTCCCATAATCAATAACTAAATTTTTTGTATTTCCTTTTCCACAACCAGCTAAAGATATAACAAATAAAAGACAAAGAACCATTGCTATCAATCTTTTCATAATCACTACCTCTTCAAATTCATATTTTTTTGCTCTGTCATTCATCCTGAACAACTGGAACTGTTAGTCGTTATCTTTCGTTCTGCGTTCCATTACAAACTGCTCTAAATTTATTCTGTGATTATACTTTATGGATGCATCCTTATCCTTAGAGAGTATAATATCATTCATATCAATTCCATTTAATGCAGCAATCGCAATAGTGTAGTGTACCACATCGGCTAATTCGTTACCTAATTGGGTTTGTAAATCCTCTTGACCAACAGATTTTCTACCTGCCTTTTTATTTAGTACTTCTGCCACTTCACCTATTTCTTCTACGAGTTTCATAAACAGGCTTTGGTCAATCCCACCATTTTTATAATGGTCGAATAAGTATTCTTGCAGTTCCTCTATTGTAATTTTCACAGTATCTTTTCCTCCGCAAATTCATATTTGATAATATGTTCATTATACTGTGTTTTACCAATGATATCAACGATATGGAAGTATACAGGAAGAAAAATTATGGAAATAGTTTTTAAAAAGTTGCACTTTAAGTATCTCCTACGTACAGAATAAGTATCAAGTACAAAGGAGTGAATGTAGCATGATAAAAAAATTAAGAGTAGCCGTGGATCACGGGAACCGGAACATGAAAACCTGTAATTTTGTATTTACCACTGGACTGACAGAACAGGACAAAAAGCCTGCCAGGGGAGAGAAGTATCTGAAATATCAGGGAAAGTATTATACCCTTAGTGAGAAGCGGATTCCGTACCAGAGAGACAAGACGCAGGACAGCCGGAACCGATTCTGGATTCTGACCTTATTTGCCATTGCAATGGAGCTGGAGCAGAAAAGCCAGATTCAGCCGGAGGATGTCATTCAGGTGGAACTTCCGATTGGGCTTCCGCCGAAGCATTTTGCAGAGCTTTGTGAGAGATATGAACGCTATTTCAAAGGGGACGGGAAGGTGCAGGAACTGTGCTTCAACGATAAAGTCTATCACCTCTGTATACAGAATGTAATGGCGTTTCCGCAGGATTATGCAGCCATGATGACGAGGATGATGGAAATCCGTGAGATTCCGAAAGTCGTAGGGATTGATATTGGCGGATTTACTTCTGATTATCTTCTGATGAGAAGTGGCAGACCGGATATGGATTATTGTGATTCTCTGGAAAAAGGTGTGATTACCATGTATAACGATATCATTTCCAGTATTAACAGTGAATATGACATGCTTCTGGAGGAGGCAGATATCGACAGTATCATCAAGGGAAAAACGCAGTATTATGAGGAAGCTGTTGTACAGGCAGTAGAAACCATGGTTCAGAATTTTGTTACCGATCTTCTGAACAGCATCCGAGAGCGGGGCATTGATACAAAATCTACTTATACGGTGTTTATCGGCGGCGGAGCAGTGCTTCTGGAACGATTTCTGGAGCAGGCAGACCGGTTGGGAAAACATACCTTTATCCGGGATATGAAAGCAAATGCCGATGGATATGATCTTTTGTATCGCATGACACAGGCTGGAGTGTGATTTTATGGGAAAGAAAAATCCGTTTGTATTCACTATTGGTTTTGATAAGTCGGATCCAGATCACGTGTATGTGACAGAACTTCTGAATACGACAGAGAAAAAAGCAAAACTGATCGTTGCGGCAATTCTGGCATATACGGGAAGAACGGATGAGACAGGTAATGGCAGTATAAGCATGGAACCGGATATGCTCCGGCCAATGATGCAGCAAATCATCCGGGAAGAAGTAAGAAAGGTATTGGAAGGGCAGGACGTTTCTAAGATAAATAGAGAAATGCCCACAGAAGTTGATTTGATGGAAGAAGAACCGCTGCGGATGGATCAGACTATGAGACAGAATGTAGTGGATGCTATCAGTGCATTTCGCAGGGCATAAAAAAGCAGGAGAGATACACATGCTTATGGCAGTGTACTCTCCTGTTCTTTGTATCAGAATGGGAATAGACAGAAAACTCACAGACTATTCACAGATTACTCACAGATTGTCTTTGTATAATGTGTAGATGATGAAGGATACGGGAGAGCCTTAACTTAGGTTCTTGAATCCATCCAGAAGTCCACGCAGTGTAGAAAGGGCAAGCTGTTTCTGCTCCTCCGGGCAGGAATTTAGTTCTGCCATGATTTGCTGCATGGTAGAATCCGGGTTCGTTTTCTGGTTAGAAAATATAGCATCTATGGAAATATGTAAGTAAGTTGCCAAGGCATAAAGTGTTTCCAACTGTGGATTGCCAATATAGTTTTCAATATCAGAGACAGTCCGTAAAGAAATCTTTGCCTGTTCCGCAAGGCTGTTTTGCGAAAGATTGCGGCGGAGACGTTCTTCCCTGACTGCATCTCCCAATAATTTTTTCACCATCTATATCACCTCACTTAATGCATATATTTTATCGTAGATTAACACTATACGAAATGCGTTAAAGTGCGTTATGATAAGCAGGATAACACATGCACAAATAGAGAAACATGGAAGTAAGTACGACAGACATGAATGGACAGCATAAGATAAAAGCCAAAGAGGAACTGAATCTGTTAAAAAAATCTTATCCATACAATGTGTCGGAGAGAAGTTAGAATATGCAGTATATGAGATACTATCATCGCATATCCTACACAATTACATAGAAAGAGAAGTATCGGCTGGACTACGAATAGAGTGGTCCAGCCTTTCTTTTTTTCGAAAAAATGAAGGCAGTGTCACGTTTTGTTGCCGCTCACCGCCATCCTCGGAATTTTTTGGAACGTGATAAAAAATTTCGGAGGATAAAACAAATGAACAAAAAAACATATACAGGATCAAAGATACAAAATCACTTTACAGCATATCTGATACAGTTTGTCCGTGGAAAACGACATGATTATCTGGAGAAGAAAATCCAGATGGCTGATGCAGAAGAACTGTTGGAGGATATTGGACAGATGGAGGCAAGAATTGTAATCGAAGAATTGCTGGAGAACCAAACGAGGGAGCAGCTTTTATTGCAGGAGGCACAGGGGAAATATCCAGAATGGAATAAGATGTCAGATGAAAGACTGATGAAAGCGCTTCATACGCTGCGGGATGAAGAACGGAAGCTGATTTACCAGCATGTGTTTGAAGAACGTACTTTTGAGGAAATGAGCAGGCTAAACGGGTTATCAGAGGAGCGATGCAAGGGTATTTATTATTATGCAATCCGGAAGATCCGCAAGGTGATGGGAGGTGAAAACTAATGAATTTTGAACGATTACTTTTAAAGGCAAAAGAAGGAAATGCAGATGCGGTACTGAAGATTTTAGAGATATATAAGCCGCTTTTAATTAAGAATGCGATTGTGAATGGCAGATTTGATGAAGATCTGTATCAGGAACTGGTAAGTACATTGCTTCAGTGTATCCAGAGATTCCAGATAATTGAGTAAGTTATCTTAAACAAAGGCTGCAATCACTCTCAGGGGAGTAACATCCTCTGGGAGTGATTGTTTTTTGAAGGGTGATATTGCCTCAGTTCGAAGCGGCAGACGGTGTTGATCTATTATGTTGCCTGATGCTTTAATGCTCTTTTGTTGTTGCCAGTTCTTTATGAAGATGTAGAGCCATAAACACAGTAACAATAGCAGAAATTACATCGGCAATCGGTTGTGCATATAGTATTCCATTTATGCCCCAGAATGATGGGAGCAACAGAATGATCGGAACAAAGCAAATACCTTGTCGGCAAGCCCCAAGAACGAATCCGGCGGTGCCTTTTCCAAGTGCAAGAAACAGAGAAGAATACACTGTGTAAAATCCAAATACGAAGAAGGAAAATCCATTTGCCATTAGCGATTTTTGACCTACAGAAATCATCTCTGTATTGCCTTCTGTAAATTGCGAAATAATCTGTGTGGAAAATAGGGCTATTGTCAATCCCACAACTACACAAAATATTGTTGACCATAAGATAGAAGTTTTAATTGCTTCCCTGAGCCGATCAAACTTTTTGGCACCATAGCTAAAGCCGGCAATTGGTTGGAAACCTTTTAAGAAGCCGAACACAACCAGAGTTCCCATTGAAGTGATTCTTGTAACAGCGCCCATTCCGGCGATAACAGCATCTCCATAGATATTAGCTTCCCGGTTTATGAATGCGATAGAAAGGCTTGTAAGAAGCTGGAAAGTCAATGTGGGTATACCGATTTTCAGAATTTCAGTTATGATCTGCTTAGAAGGACAAAATTCCTTAATGGAAAATGTAAAAGCGCTTTTTTTCTGTAATGCATAAATTAAATATACAAGAGTAGAAGCCATTTGAGAAATTGCTGTAGCGATTGCCGCACCAGCAACCCCCATGTCGAGAGTATAGATGAAAATAGGATCTAAACCAATATTCAATACAGCTCCTAATAATAATGCACACATAGTTGTTTTTGCGGCGCCTTCACTTGCAACGATATTGTTCATCGTTACATTAAATACATTGAAAATACATGAAATAACATAGATTCTTCCATAAGAAAGGGCGTATGGCATAATCGTGTCTGTTGCACCTAACATGGTTAAAATAGGTTTCAAAAAAATTGCAGTTCCGATAATAATAACTGCGCCAATACAAACACTGCTGTATAATGCAGTACTGGCGACTTTACTTGCAGCTTCCCTATCTCCTCGCCCTAAAAGTCTTGATAAGTAGGAGGCGGCACCATTGCCAAACATCAGACCTAAACCAACAACTACTTGTCCTAAAGGAAACGCAATGGAAATTGCACCCATTTGACTCTCGCCAAGTCCTCCTATGAAATAAGCATCCACCAAATTGTAGAGAGCGTTAATAAGCATACCAATCATTATCGGTATACCAAGAGCCATTAGTGCTTGGGGAACAGGTGCATTTCCTAATAAATCCATTTTGTTGTTATTCTTGTTCATTTCAAATACTCCTTTCAATTAAGAATATAAATTATAGTAGTATAAATTATAGTATACTACGTGAGAGAATACTACTATAATTTATAGTAGTTGTCAAGCGTGTATCCTGCAATTTCCTTGACAAGAGGTATAAAATCAAATACTATAAATTACAGTATATATAACCGTAAGTATTTTATAGCTTTCGTGGATATAGAAAGTGGGTGAACTATGGCTACAATAGATTTAATTGTGTTAGGAATATTGAAAAAGGAACCGATGGGAGCCTATGATATTCAAAAATTAGTGGAATATCGTAATATATCAAAATGGGTAAAAATCAGTACACCATCCATTTACAAAAAAGCAATTCAGTTGGAGGAAAAAGGCTTCATTAAAGGAGAAATTGTGAAAGAAGGTAAGATGCCTGAAAAAGCAGTTTATTCATTAACAGATGAAGGCGAAAAAGAATTTGTAAAGCTTATGATGGAAACAGCCTCTAAACCCATTCACTTTTTTTTAGATTTTAATGCAGTAATTGTAAATTTGGATAAGTTACCGCCTGAAAGTCAACAATCATGTATTGCCAGTATTGAGGAAAATATTGAAATATTAAAAACTTATCTGGAGGAAAATCTTCGAGAGAAAGAGAATGATCCGGAAATCCCTAAGACTGGTATGGCAGTATTGCAACAGCAGATAGTTTTGGCGGATGCTATTGAAAAATGGATTATTTCTCTAAAAAAAGACTTTTGATGAAGAAGTCACTAGCTGATTTCTTATTAGGTCTGCAGGATTGGGAAGAAACAGGGATGGATGCCGACCTATGTTCCGGCTTTGTAGCCAGAACATAGAAATTTTCTTAGTGGGGAATCTCCCTCAAACCCGGTGCTCCTTATATCCTGCAGATTAAACTTCAAATTTATACCCATATCCAACTACTGTTTTTATGTAATTCTTGTCGCTGGAATACTTTTTTATCTTCTTGCGTATTTGAAAAATAGTGTTTTCCACGGCGTGGAAATAACCATTTGCTTTTTCATGCCAAACTGCTTCATAAATCTGTTGTTTAGTAAAAGCCATCCCTGGATTAGAATATAGCATATAAAGTACATCAAATTCTTTTACAGAAAAGTTAATGTCTTTTCGTACTATTAAGCCGTAGGTCGTAAAGGTCTGCGACTTTAACTTTACCCGGAAAGGAGCTGCCACATATATAGGCAGTGCTGTAATTTTAACAGTAACGGTCACCAATCTATGGGGATGGCTTGTATATCCGGCTGAAATGCTAAAAAATCAGTGGTTCTTATTTATCACTTCACTCTGCCCCGGTAATTATGTGTTTGCCGTTTCTGGCTCTTGCAGCTATTGCGATTCTACTGGTCTATTACCAGACTATTTGCAGGTAAAGCATTGCTCTGGTTTTGAATTTGAGTTTTGGCAGTCTAATAATAGCATTTTAGATTAGCTGTGATAAGGTGAAACAGATTAGGAGGAAAGTAAATTGCATTACAAAGACAAAAACCTACAGATAGATATTCGCTGTCATACTGTTTTTATGAATGATCAAAAGATTGAATTGAGTCTGAAAGAATTTACGGTACTAAAATATCTAACAGAACATCCTGGCTGGGTATTCTCTCACGAGGAGATTTATCGTAATGTCTGGAAGGAAGAACCGATTGACTGTGCTAATGCGGTTATGTGCTGCATTAGCCAGCTTCGTAAAAAGTTAAAAGTAGATTCACGGAACTGGAATTACATCCGCACCGTCCGAGGTGTGGGCTATAAGTTTCAACCACTCTCAGGGGAGTAACATCCTCTGGGAGTTTTTTGTCATATTTGTTGCACTTTTCGGCTCTGGTACGTACAGAAATAGAAAAGAAACATATCCCAAAATGTATACATTTTAGAAGTACGTTCCGGAAAGAGGGATTATATTTCAAAAAGGTTACACACACAGTTTTGAAATATACCAATAAAAGTGTGGATATTTTGGGACATGGAAAGGAGAAATGTGGATGCAGATATATGGATATCACCGTACCAGTACAAAGGAGCAGCATCTTGACCGTGGCATACAGGAAATTGAGCGGTACTGTAACGAGCATGAGATGGCACTTACGAATATTTTTACGGATCAGGAGACAGGGAAGAATTTTAATCGTCCGAGATATACCGTTTTAGTGGAGGATGTCCTGCGGCCGGGAGATATTTTGATTGTTACAGAATTGGACAGACTGGGAAGAAACAAGTATGACACCATGCAACAGATCCAGCGGATTAAGAACATGGGAGTGCGGCTTATGGTTCTGGAACTGCCGACTACGCTTATGGATTTATCTGTGATGGATAATGCGATGGCAAGGATGATGCTGGAAACAATCAATAACATGATGCTGGAGCTTTATGCTTCTATGGCGCAGGCAGAGCTGGAGAAAAAGGAGAAGCGACAGCGGGAAGGGATAGAAGCGAAGAAATTGCGGGGCGAATGGGATGATTATGGAAGACCAAGTGTGATGAAGCAGGAAACTTTTGATGAGAACTTTCAAAGCGTAGTTTCTGGAGAAACGACACCTACACAGCTTCGTAAAAATTTGGGAATGACGCACTCAACTTTTTATCGCTATCGAAAAACTTTTTATGAAAAATACCCGGAACTTTCAAATTCTGCAAATTAAAGTCCTATTACTTATATAGACCAAAGAATTTCAGGAGGAAAGAAATATGAGTGAAAAGAGAATAGGTACTTTAATTTATGATCCATCAATGGGAAGATTTGATATCCGGTTTGGGATTGAATCTTATTATGGAGGTCTTCATTGCGGAGAATGTTTTGATGTGAAGGTAAAGGATGCATGGATTCCGGTTCGGATTGAAATGGATGAAGACTGGTATCTGGTAGGGCTTCCTAAGACGAGTCTCAGTGGACTGACGGTTCGAATGTAGGAGGAGCATATGATGGAAGCTAAAAAGAAATATGAAAAGCCGGCATTCCGATTGGTGACAGATTTGGGGAGTATTTTGGAATGTCTGTATGAGGTATATGGAACGGATGGAACGATGTTGATTGCTGGGAACAAGTTATCGGATACGGTAATCTATCCGTTTATCCGCATGATTAAAAAGAAATGCAAAGCAGTGGATGCGGAAAAGCTGAATCTGATGCTCTGGAAGATTTATATGGTAAGTTCGAGAAAAGAAGAATTTGTGACGGCTGCTAAGAAAGAGCTGCAGCCTTATTTGACCAAGAAAGATGAAAAACAGATTGACACCACATATGACACCACATATACTATAGATAGGAGGCATTAAAGATGTCGAAATGGGATAAACTATTGACAAGAATTTGCTCATTATCGAAAGACCTTCGTTTTGATGAACTAAGAAAAGTATTAGAAAGTTATGGATATGAGATAAATGCTCCGAGAAGTGGGAGCAGCCATTATACATTCCGTAAAGCGGGATGCCAGCCGATAACAATACCGAAACACGAACCAATCAAGAAAATTTATGTTGAAATGGTAAAGCAGATTGTAGAAAGTGAGGCGAAAAACGATGAAGACACTGAATGATTATTTGGCAATGTCCTATCGCATGGAAATTGTGGAAGATAAGGATGAAGGTGGATTTGTGGTTTCTTATCCGGAACTGCCGGGATGCATCACCTGTGGAGAGACGATAGAAAGGGCAGTTGAAAATGCAGCGGATGCAAAAAAAGCATGGTTAGAAGCTGCACTGGAAGAAGGGATTGAGATTCACGAACCGGGAAGCCTGGAAGAGTATTCGGGACAGTTTAAAATAAGGATGCCACGCAGCTTACACCGGGATCTGGCGGAACACTCAAAAAAAGAAGGCATCAGTATGAATCAATACTGTATATATCTTCTTTCAAAGAATGATGCGCTGTTAGTAAAATAAATATACAAGAATATAGATGAAAAGAGCCGTCCGGATGGGCGGCTCGAAGTATTCTTTCTTTGATTAAAAATGATATTGTTCTAGCAGATAGATAGGAAGTGTTTGTACGTTTCCAACGGTTCCGCCTTTGGTATCACCTTTCAGATATAGTAGTTTATTGGCCTTCCCCTGTTCCAATGCCTTCAAGGCAGTAGATGCAGTTCCCTTACCGGCTTTAACTTCAATCAGATAGCGGATGTGAGTTTTCAATGTCTGAGCTACAAAATCAATTTCACCACCTTTATAAGTAGCAAAAGCCGGTGTCTCAAAGATAATTTCTTCCGGGAATTCCTGGCGTTTGGACAAGTTAATGTAAACATAGTTTTCGTTCAATGAGCCATCCATAGTTGATACAGTAGCACCAGTTCTGGAGAGATAATAATATGCAACTCCAAGATCCATGAAGAAGCAGCGGCTTCCCGGTTTGAAATTCAAGATGTCCAGTTCTGTGATTTTGCCACAGAAACCGATGATTCCAGAATGGTAAAGCCAGTTGATAGCACGATAGCAGGTTGCTTTAGAAAGATTACTGGAGTAATTCTTTGTAACGAGCTTTTGCAGTTCTTCACTTATACTGTCCTCATCTAATCCTTTCTTTTCACGAAGCAGAATACGGCAGATGCTTAAAAAGATGTTGGTAAAAACACTAATATCTGTGATGTCATCAAAGTACCGCATAGATTCGTTTAAGAAAATGCGGATGATTCTAACAAGCTCTTTTTGAGCTGCTTCCACGTCTTTTGTGTTAAGGTATGTTTCCACAACCTTTGGATAGCCGCCAATCTGTCTATAGATGTCGTAAACATTCTTTAATTCGTCATATAGTTCCGGTACGGTGTCATCTGCATGATCCAGTGGAAGTGATAGATACTTCTGAAAAAGCTGGTCATCCAATGCTTCCAAAAACTCTTTAAAGGAAAGGGTATAAATACGGATACTGGTAATATCTCCACTGGAGAATTTGAATTCCGGTTCCAGTACACGTCCCAGATAACTTCCAGTTACAATGAAATGCGCTTGAAAATAGCGGGTAAATTCTCGGATACGGTTGAATATCTCTGAGGATTCCTGAATTTCATCAATAATGATGACTGTATCGTTGGTATCTTCAAAATCCGGATCGAAGAGTTTAAAAGCATCGTGAAGCGGCTGCTCCGGTCGTTTTGTACCGGGAGTCCAGTCTGTGGCTTTTTTGTAACATTCCATAAATTGTTTGCCGGACAAATCAAACAGGTTAATGTAGATCTTGTGCCTGAAGTTCTCATCCGCAAATTTATTGATAATATATGTTTTTCCGACCTGTCTGGCACCATTCACTTCCAAGGTGCTGTGGACGGTATCGTTTTTCCAATCCAGAAGCTGATCGTAAACTTTTCTTTTCAGATACATGGGAAATGCTCCTTTCTTTCAACTGTTCCTATTATATCAAAATATGAATGGATAATATAGAGGGTAATTTCTGATAAATGATGAATTGTCTAGTCTGAGCAGTTCTTCACGGGTATTCCGGTTTCTGTCATTACTTTTTCGTACTGAAGAAGCTGTTCCCAGGTCAGCCATTCCGGTTTCTGATCTGTGGGAAAACCATTCCATAATTCTTTCATACGGGCAATATGGTTTTGAACGCTATGATTGCATAGGATAGACGGACTGCGATTTCCGTAGCCCAGATAGTATTCACAGTCAGACTGTAATTTACTTAACATCCGGTACTCGAATTCATAGGAACTTCTTTGATACGGAGCCGGATGAAATGTGTACTCCTGCTGTATGGGATGGGAAGGTTCTCCATCAATATGGTTAAAAGATAAAGAATAAAGATTCGGTTCAGGCTCTTTGCCAAGGTCAATATCCTTCCACAACTTTCCGAATTGGTCCTTATATACCGGACAGGAAAAATCATCCATGCCAGTATACTCAAGCACTAATTTTGTTTTTGCATTTTCATTCATTCTATTAGACCATCCTTTCCTTTATTGCAGACATTGAGGTATATTATTGGGCGCTGTTTCTGCATTCCACTGCAGCTTCGCACGTACATCCATCAGGATGATTCCTAACTGGTTTTCTCCGCAGTTATTGACTTTGCCCCAGAAATAGTCACCCCAGTTGTTTCCTTCAATAAGTGTGGACTCTCCGGTTGCAAGAAGTTTATCCCGGAGTTCCGGGTTCTGCATGAATTTGCACATGCAGATTTCATACATGAGCCGGACTTTCACTTTTTCCCAGTCCGGGCGTAATGTAAGATCTCTGCCGAGTTTCTTTGCATCAGAAGGATTATGCATCCGAAAAATACAGAATTTGCGTTGCTCTCTCGCAGAGAGTGTTTTCTGCGCTTGAAAAGCAGCTTCATTATTTGCATAGGTTTGTCCCATGTAAGAGACCGGTGCCGGATAGAAATTGCTTAGAAAAGCATAATCTCCCCGAAATTCATTGATCTGTGTAGGTATGCGCTTGCTTGTATTTGTTTGATTCATTATAAATTCCTCCTTTGTAAAAGAGGTGCGGCCTTTCAGCCACACCTCAAAATAATTCTCATCTATTGCAGAGATGGTTATGCAATCATCTCCAAAAATTCAGCTTCTGTAAGAATTGGAATACCAAGGCTCTGGGCTTTTGCCAGTTTGCTGCCGGCTTTTTCCCCGCAGATCAGGTAATCGGTTTTCTTTGTTACAGAGCTGCCAGGTTTGGCACCAAGCTCCAGAATCTTATCGTTGATACCGTCTCTGGTAAAATGCTCCAGTTTCCCTGTTGCTACGATGGTACATCCTGTAAATTTGTTTTCTTTTGTCATAATGGTCTCTTCCTTTCTTTGTTCAAATGTGAATTCGTTCTGTAAGTTTTTCCATAAATCAAGATTTGCTTCATCTGCAAACCAGGAATGGATGTTGTGATTTAAGATTTCGCCAAAATCCTCTAACTGAGTGAAGTCGTAATCTCCGACAGCCGCCTGTTCAAATGCAGTTAAATTTCCGGAAAATACGGTGTCCAGAATCCGGCTTTTGGTTCTGCCGATCATAGGAATATCCATGGAAACCAGATAGCGGACAAAGCTGGTCCTCCGGCTGGCGTTGATGGATTCCCACAAGCGGTCGAAAGATTTCTCACCATATCCGTCCAGTGCCACAATATCTTCCCGGTGTTCCTCCAGATGATAGATGTCCTGAAAAGAGTGCAGATAGCCCAGATTCAGGAATTTTTCTAAAGTGGCTTCTGACAGTCCTTCGATGTTCATTGCCTTCTTGCTGGCAAAATGGACAAACCTTCTTGTGATCTGGCTGTCGCACTGCGGATTATCACAATGCAGAGTTTCTACGGTGCGACCGTCGCTGGTCTTACGGCTGTAGGTTCTGGTTTTGGAACCACAGCAAGGGCAGACCGGAGGCGTGATGTCGGTATACCTTCCACGATCCAGATTATCCTCTATATGTGGGATGATCATGTTTCGTTTGGAAACAAGAATCCGGCATCCGGGTACAAGCTCCAGATTTTTGATAAAGGTCAGATTATGAAGGGAAGCTCTGGAAACATCACAGCCGTCAATCTCCACGGTATCGAAGATGCCGACCGGAGCAATCTCTCCGAATCTGGTCGGTGTCCATTCAATTTCACGCAAGAAAGTTTCGTAGGTATCATCCTCAAACTTATAGGCGAGGCCGTCCTTATAGTGGTGTCCGGTTTTTCCGCAGCTTTTGGAGTAGCTGAGACTGTCAAAAATCATGACAATGCCATCGATAGGAAGATGTAAATTTGCTGCTGTGGATACCAATTCCTGAATGAATTTCTCCGCATATTCTTTTGAAAGTCCGGTTCCTGAAATTGAGAAAAACGGGCAGTAACCAAAGCCCAGGTGTGTTAAACCTTCTAATTTGCAGGCTCTGCTGTCCGGGAAGGGAACATCCTCCATTCCTTCTAATACATTGAACGGAAGAAAGCGAGCATTGATATTTCTGAATTGGTTATCTAATAATATTTGTGTAATGAGAATGAAAATCTAATTCTTTCAAGTTTAACTAAGACATTCCCGGAGCAAATGCTCATGGCATTGAAGCGGATACAAACACTATTGTTTGATAGAAATAAGAGAGGTTATTTATAATAAAATGAGCCGCCAGAACTGTAGGGGTGATGCAGTGGTATGCTCCCCGTCAAGAGGACAATAAAAAATAATAAATTTTTGTATCGTCAGCCATGCTATGGCTGGCGATAT
>NZ_WWSA01000021.1:0-54128 GCF_009875615.1 Dorea sp. BIOML-A1 | reverse complement strand
CTCTAATTGTTTCTAACGGCATTCCACATTCACAATAATCCTTATCTATTGTTTCCTTCAAGTCGTGACTGGCAGCGAATGTTAATAAATAAAATGCCCGGAAGTGTAACCCGGTGGAAACCACTACGGTTACGCATTTGCCTTTTCAAGCTTTATTCCGGTTCGGGTATCCACAGCCTTCCTGAATTAAATCCCAATTAAAATGCGGGATTTACAGATGGAACACCGTGGATACAGACAGAAGATAATTATCAGCAGATTAATGCGGAAGCAAAAGAAAAAGACGATGATTCTATTTTAAATTTCTATAAGAAATTGATTGCTCTCAGGAAAGAAATGCCGGTAATTTCAGAAGGAAAGATTCAGTTCCTGGAAGAGGATAAAGAGGAAGTGATGGCTTATACAAGAACAACGGATAATCAGAAATTAGCAGTCTTCTGTAATTTAAAAGAAGAGGAAAGTGAAGTTGAATGGGAAGAAGAAAAAGCTGAAAAACTGATAGGAAATTATCCGGATGAGGATAATCTGGACGTTCAGAATGGAAAATTGAAGCTGCGGGCGAAACAAAAAGGCAGAGAGTGCTCTGCCTTTTTGTATACCTGTAGATTCTATCTACTACTGAATTAACTCTTCCGCATGTTTAAGCGCGGCTGATATATTTGGACAGAAATTCTCACGTCCAACCAAATCTACGAATCCGGATTTTTTCATAACATTCAGAGGCTGTTTATTTACATGCGAGAATACCAGCGTAATTCCTTTATTTTCACATACCTTTGTAAGATTGAATAATACGTTCATAGCAGTACTGTCAATTGCAGGAACGCTTCGCATACGAAGAACCAGACAGCGTGTAAAGTCTTTGACAACAATGTGTTCGATTGCATCTGCAGCGCCGAAGAATAATGGTCCGGTGATTTCGTAGACACGGATCTGCAATGGCAGTTCCTTCAGTTGTTCATCAACATCCGGGGTGTCATCATCTACATAGACCCAGCTGTCTACATGAGTTTCTTCGCTCATACGTTTGATGAAGAGGAGACATGCAAGTACCATACCGATCTCAATCGCAACCACCAGATCAAACAGGATGGTCAGAAGGAATGTGGTGAACAATACAATGATGTCGCTCTTCGGAGCGGTGCGCACCAGATGGGTGAATGTACGCCACTGGCACATATTATAGGCAACGATGAACAGGATCGCTGCAATAGTCGGCATCGGGATCATTCCGGCAAATGGCATCAGGACAACAAGTACGATGACCAGTGTGACGGAGTGGACTATTCCGGCAACGGGTGTACGTCCGCCGTTTTTGATATTGGCAGCAGTTCTTGCAATTGCACCTGTGGCAGGGATTCCTCCAAATAAAGCAGAAGCAATATTACCTGCACCCTGTGCAACCAGTTCCATGTCGGAACGGTGTTTCCCGTTGATCATTCCGTCTGCAACAACGCAGGAAAGAAGTGATTCGATGGCAGCAAGTACTGCAATGGTAAATGCATTTGGAATCGCATTCTGGACAATCTGTACATTAACCTCCGGCAGATGGAATGAAGGAAGGGAATTGCTGATCGTGTAAAGATTCCCAATCGTGGAGACCTTAAGCGGCAGGAATTGTACCATCAGGCTTCCGACAATAACGGCGATCAGCGATCCCGGAATTCTCTTTAAGAGCATCGGTGAGATGATCAGGATCGCGAGACTTACGATTCCGACGATTAAGGCATCTGTGTTTATCGTAGAGATATTTTCTGCAAATGCTTTGAATTTTTCGGTCGTTTCGATTGGTTTTACGCCGTCGGGATAAGTTATGCCGAAGAAATCTTTCAATTGCCCGATCACGATCGTAACTGCAATTCCTGAAGTGAAGCCCGTTGTGATCGTATATGGAATGAATTTGATCAGACTTCCAAAATGGCAGAATCCCATCAGGATCAGAAAGATACCTGCAAGGATGGTTGAAATCACAAGTCCGTCTAACCCGTCTTTTGCAACGATACCTGCAACGATAGTTGCAAATGCAGCAGTAGGTCCGGCAATCTGGACACTGCTTCCGCCAAGTGCAGAGATGACAAATCCTGCAACAATCGCAGTGAAGATTCCGGCTTCTGGTCCGACACCAGATGCAAGTGCAAGTGCTATGGACAGCGGAAGTGCAATGATTGCGACAATGATTCCTGCGGTCACATCTTTTACAAACTGGGAACGGTCGTAAGATTTCAGTGAAGTCAGTAACATTGGTTTTAATGAGTTCATGTGTTGATTTTACCCTCTCTCTCTTTTTTATTCCTCTAATTTATAAAAACAACAATTCAGTATAACATAGGAAGCAATTTGCAAAAACCGGGAACGGAGATGTTTATATTTATGTACAATTCCGGAAAAATAAAATCTCCGGAAACATTATGTTGGATTAAGGAAAAGTATCGGGGAAAAGCTTGAAATTCATATTCTGAGCGTTTATAATATGTTGCGGGCAGTTATATGCCGCACAAAATAGTTAGAAAATAAATAATAAAATTCAAAGAAAAAGGCAGGTGAACAGAATGGACGGTTGCGATAGTCATGGGCGAAGTAGCAGCATAGGATGGGAACAAAAAAGTTTATTAAGCAACAGTCGGTTCTGTTGGATGTAAGTGTCGCTGCGATATACATTATAGATTTCTTTTATTTCTTATCCTATTTCCCAATGAGTATGACAAGTGAATAGTAGCAGTCGTTGATGGAGGATATGATCGTTACATATCCTGCAGTGTATTTGTGGTGAAGAAAACCGGGCAATCTGTGCCATGGTTATATTTCACGTGAGGAAAAAAGGGTAGGAGGTAAAGGTATGGAAAATAAAGATTACACAGTTGAAATACTGGAAATCATCAGAAGCAATACATCACCGGGGATTATGAGAAGCAGACTGGAAGATTATCATGCGAATGACCTTGCTGAAGTATTTCCGCAGCTGAAGATCACCGAAAGAAGAAAAATCTGTAGAATTCTGGATCTGGACATGCTTTCAGACATCTTTGAGCATATTGATGAACAGGCAGCAGCCGAATATCTGGATGAGATGGATATCAAGAAAGCAGCAGCAATCCTGTCTGCGATGGAGACAGATGCTGTAGTAGATGTTCTGCAGATGATGCCAAAGGAGAAGAAGAATCTTCTGATAGAATTAATGGATGACGATGCCAGAAAGGATATGGCAATCATCGCTTCCTTTGATGAGGAGGAGATCGGAAGCAGAATGACAACAAACTGCATCATGATCCGTGAGAATCTGACGGTGAAGCAGGCAATGAGCAGTCTGGTAGACCAGGCGGCAAAGAATGATAACATTTCTACGTTATTTATGGTAACGGAAGATAATACATTTTACGGAGCAATGGATCTGAAAGATCTGATCATTGCGAGAAGAGAATCCCTGCTGGAGGATCTGATCGCAACATCATATCCATATGTATATGGTAATGAGCTGATCGATGACTGTATTGAGAGACTGAAAGATTATTCCGAGGATTCGATTCCGGTACTGGATAATGACAACAAGCTCCTAGGAGTCATCACATCCCAGAGCATGGTAGACCTGGTCGATGATGAGATGGGTGAAGACTATGCGAAGTTCGCCGGTCTGACCGCAGAGGAAGATCTGAAGGAGCCGTTAAAGGAGAGTATCAAGAAGAGACTTCCATGGCTGCTGGTATTATTAGGTCTTGGAATGATCGTTTCATCTGTAGTCGGTCTATTTGAAGAAGTGGTAAGCCAGCTTACGATTATCATGTGCTTCCAGTCACTGATCCTGGATATGGCAGGTAACGTAGGTACCCAGTCACTGGCTGTAACAATCCGCGTACTGATGGATGAATCGCTGACCGGAAAGCAGAAGGCAGAGCTGGTATTTAAGGAAATGAAGATTGCATTCTCGAACGGTTCGATCCTGGGAATTCTGTCGTTTGCACTGATCGGACTTTACATTGCATTATTCAAAGGAAAGACGTTTGTATTCGCATATGCGGTATCCGGATGTATCGGAGTCTCACTGCTGCTGGCAATGGTAATCTCGGGAGCGGTCGGAACACTGATTCCACTGTTCTTCAAGAAGATCCATGTAGACCCGGCGGTAGCATCCGGACCACTTATCACAACGGTCAACGACCTTGTAGCGGTTATATCATATTATGGACTGAGCTGGATCTTCCTGATCAATATGATGCATCTGGTCGGATAAATATGGAATAAATATGGAAGAAGTCATATATCAGATTATAATGGCATGAATCTGATATATGACTTTTTGTATATGTATTTATGGATATAGAGAGACATGATAAGTAATGTGATATATATAAAATATCATTTTAACAAATAAGTTATATCTATATATAATAAAAACAGAAGTTTTTTGAAAATATTCAATAAAAGGAAAACAGGAGGAATTACTTATGAACATCGGAGTAACAGAAATCAGCCCAAGAGCGGTGCAGAGAGCAGCAGAGAAGAATTTTAAAAGCGGGTATTACTGTTGTGAGGCATTGATGTGCACCATCCGTGATGAATTTAAACTGGATGTACCAAAAGAAGTCATCGCAATGTCATCCGGTATGGCTGTCGGAGCAGGCAAATCGGGATGTGTCTGTGGCGCATTCAACGGAGGTCTGCTTGCACTTGGAATGTTCTTCGGAAGAACAGAGCAGGACGGGCCAACCAATCCAAAGAGCGTAAAATGTATGGAACTGGTTCACGAACTGCATGACTGGTTCAAGAAAGCTAATGGGAAGAATGCAATCTGCTGCAGAGTTCTGACAAAAGAATTCAACATGGGACAGGGTGAGCACAAAGAACAATGTATCTTTTTCACAGGACTGTGTGCATGGAAAGTAGCACAGATTGTCTGTCGTGAACTGGGAATCAAGAATCTGGACGAAATTGATGAACCGGCAGAACGTCGTGCAATTGCAGATATCTAGAATACATAGATACAGACTAGAAAGGAAGACAAGATATTATGAAAGATGTAATCAAAAAAGTACCGGTTCCAATCTGCGGAGTCATGCTTGGAGCGGCAGCTTTAGGTAACCTGCTTCAGAGCTATTCCGAAGGAATTCGTTATGTGTGTGGAGTGTTCGCAGCATTTCTGCTGATCCTGGCACTTCTGAAGCTAATTATGTTTCCGGGAGCTGTGAAGGAAGATATGAAGAATCCGATCATGGCAAGCGTATTAGGAACATTTCCGATGGCACTTATGATCTTAAGTACCTATGTAAAACCATTCATCGGACAGGCGGCTTATTATATCTGGCTGTTTGCGATCGCATTACATATCGTGCTGATCATTTATTTTACGGTGAAATTTGTATTCAAATTGCAGATGCCAAAGGTATTCGCAAGTTATTATATCGTATATGTTGGAATTGTCGTTGCATCAGTCACGGCACCTGCTTATGAGAAACTTGCAATCGGAAGTGCAGCATTCTGGTTTGGATTTGTGACACTGATCCTGTTACTGATCCTGGTTACATACCGCTATGTGACGGTGAAAGAAGTACCGGATCCAGCAAAACCACTGATCTGTATCTATGCGGCACCGACAAGCCTCTGTATCGCAGGATATGTACAGTCTGTCATGCCGAAATCTTACGGATTTCTGATGGGAATGTTTGTAGTTGCAACGGTGATCTATATCTTTGCACTTGTAAAAGCAATCGGCTATTTGAAGATGCCATTCTTTCCAAGCTATGCGGCATTCACCTTCCCATTTGTCATCAGTGCGATCGCTTCAAAACAGACGATGGCATGTGCAATGAATATGGGACATCCGATGCCGTTCCTGAAATATGTGGTATTGATCGAGACGATTATTGCGGTTGTTCTGGTTGTGTATACTTATATCCGATTTATGGGATTTATCTTTGGTGGAAAGAAATAAATAAAATAATAAAAAATAATAAAGAGTGGCTGCTTGTTGTAGGGCAGCCGCTTTTTGTGTTCTTGCATAGCCTTGAAAAAAAGGTTATACTTTATGATATGTTTTTTTGTTTGACATGACAGTTAATAATAAGATGTATATGGAAGCATCGCTAAACCGGAATTATGGAATTGCAATTTGCAGGAAAGAAAATATTCGAGGTAGCAGGGTGAAATGGTAAAGATAGATTTGATCACAGGATTCTTAGGATCCGGAAAGACAACATTTATAAAAAAATATGCAAAATATCTGATCGACAGTGGGGCAAATATCGGAATACTGGAAAATGATTACGGTGCAGTCAACGTAGATATGATGCTGTTAAAAGATCTGGAAGGCGAGAACTGTGAACTGGAGATGATTGCCGGAGGATGTGATGCGGACTGTCACAAAAGACGTTTCCGCACAAAACTGATCGCAATGGGAATGTGCGGCTATGACCGTGTGATCGTAGAGCCGTCGGGTATCTATGATGTGGATGAATTTTTCGATGTATTACGGGATGATCCGATCGACAGATGGTATGAGATTGGGAATGTGATCACGGTCGTTGACGCAAAACTGGAGGAGAAACTGTCGGATGAAGCAGACTATCTGCTGGCATCCGAGGCTGCGAATGCAGGATGCATCGTACTCAGTAGAAGCCAGGAAGCGTCGGAGAAAGAGATTGAAAATACAGTCTCACACCTGAATGCTGCAATGGAGAAAGTACAGTGCAAAAGAAGATTTAAGGATGAGATTGTGGTAAAAGACTGGACGGCATTTGATGAGGCAGATTATGAGACATTTTTATCCTGTGGATATGTACCGGAGAATTACCGGAAGATGCATATCGAAGAGGGAGAGGCATTTAAATCCCTGTATTTTATGAATCTGGATAAGACGACAGACGAGATCATAGAAGCAGCAAAGAACATTCTGGAGGATAAAGAATGTGGACGAGTATTCCGTGTCAAAGGATTCTTGAAAGATGAAGCTGGCGAGTGGCTGGAATTAAATGCCACACATCAGGAGATGAGAATTTGTCCAATTCCGGAAGGACAGGAAGTTGTGATCGTGATCGGAGAAGAACTGAATGAGGAGAGGATACAGCAGTATTTTTGATCTCCGACAGATTTCCATTGGGTGAGATCAATGAAGTATTCAAAATCCGTGGCAAAAATGGTAAAATGATGATATTCCCAAACGAATAAAATATGACAATCAAAAGGAGGAAGAACAACATGAAAAATTACGCAACAGGAATCCAGCACATCGGAATTCCAACAAAGGACATGGAAGCAACAAAAGCATTTTTTGCAAAACTTGGTTTTGAACCGGCATTTGAGACGGTGAATGAGGGTGCAAAAGTAGCATTCTTAAAATTAGAAAACCTGGTGATCGAGACATATGAATCAGATGAGGCAACGATGAAAGCCGGAGCCATTGATCATGTCGCAATTGATGTAAAAGATATCGAAGAGACATACAAAGAAGTCTGTGCAATGGATCTGAATACGACAAATGACGAGATTCATTTCCTGCCATTCTGGGACAATGGAGTAAAATTTTTTACGATTAAAGGACCTAATGAAGAGAAGGTAGAGTTTAGTCAGTTTCTGTAAATGTCATTGAGAAAAATTGTGCACTGTGATATAGTAAACGCAGTTGAACAAAAGAGTTGAGATAGGAGAGCGGATACAAGTAATCAAACGATTGCTTTTAGTCGCGCTCCTTTTTTTGAAAAATAATACAAAATGTAATAGAATAAATTGAAAATATAAAAGTTTGACAAAAGGATGAGAGATGGAAAAATGGATCAGATATTTTATGATGCAGTCGGGAGTAATCCGATCATTGCGGCTGTGAAAAGTATGGAAGATATAGAAAAATGTTGTGCAATAGAAGAGATACAGGTGATTTTTATATTATTTGGAGATGTCTGTTCGATAGACAGGATTGTAAAACGGGTGAAAGATGCCGGAAAGGTTGCGATGGTACATGTAGATCTGATCAGCGGACTCAGCCCGAAAGAAATTTCGGTAGAATATCTGCAAGAACATACAGAAGCAGATGGAATCATATCAACAAAGCCGTCACTGATCAAGAAAGCGAAAGAACTTGGAATGTATACGGTTCTCAGATATTTTCTGCTGGACTCCATGGCATTTGAAAATATCAGACAGCAACAACATATGGTGAGACCGGATTTTATAGAAGTACTTCCGGGTGTGATGCCAAGAGTGATCAAACGGATCTGTGGTTCAGTGAAGACACCGATCATAGCAGGAGGATTGATCACAGATAAAGAAGATGTGATGGCTGCATTATCAGCCGGAGCAATTGCAGTGTCATCAACCAATCATCAAGTATGGAAGATGTAATAACTGTATAAGAGAAAACAGAGTATTTAATTGCTTGAGGGAGCAATTTAAATAGAACGCATGCGAAAAAGTAACAAGTAAAATGAAACGAAAAATCAGGAGGAAATGAATATGGCAAAATATGTAATGGCATTGGATGCAGGAACTACCAGTAACAGATGTATTCTGTTTAATGAGAAAGGTGAGATGTGCAGTGTGGCACAGAGAGAATTCACACAGTATTTCCCAAAACCGGGCTGGGTAGAGCATGATGCAGATGAGATCTGGGCAAGTATGCTTGGTGTTGCGGTAGAAGCAATGAATATGATTAATGCAGAGGCAGAAGATATTGCAGCGATCGGTATCACAAATCAGCGTGAAACAACAATCGTCTGGGATAAAGAAACAGGAGAACCGGTGCATCATGCGATCGTATGGCAGTGCCGCAGAACATCAGAATATTGTGATTCCTTAAAAGAAAAAGGATTAACAGATAAATTCCGTGAAAAAACCGGACTGGTCATCGATGCATATTTCTCGGGAACAAAGGTAAAATGGATCCTTGATAATGTGCCGGGAGCAAGAGAAAGAGCAGAAAGAGGAGAATTATTATTTGGAACCGTTGAGACATGGCTGATCTGGAAACTGACGAAAGGTGCAGCACATGTGACAGACTATTCGAATGCATCACGTACAATGTTATTTAACATTAATACACTGGAGTGGGATGACGAGATTCTGGAAGAACTGGATATTCCAAAATGTATGTTACCGGAACCAAAACCATCAAGCTGCATCTACGGAGAGGCAGATCCATCTTATCTCGGAGGTCCAATCCCAATCGCAGGAGCAGCAGGAGATCAGCAGTCAGCTTTATTCGGCCAGACATGTTTCAATGCAGGAGAAGCAAAGAATACATACGGAACAGGATGTTTCCTTCTGATGAATACAGGAGAAAAGCCGGTATTTTCTAAAAATGGTCTGGTTACGACCATTGCATGGGGATTAGACGGCAAAGTAAATTATGCGCTGGAAGGTTCGATCTTTGTAGCAGGAGCAGCGATCCAGTGGTTGAGAGATGAACTTCGTATTATTGATTCTGCACCGGATTCTGAATATATGGCAAAGAAAGTTAAAGATACGAATGGATGTTATGTGGTACCTGCATTTACAGGACTTGGAGCACCACACTGGGATCAGTATGCAAGAGGAACCATTGTAGGAATTACACGTGGAGTGAACAAATATCACATTATCCGTGCAACACTGGAATCACTGGCATATCAGGTAAATGATGTTCTTGTTGCAATGAAAGCAGATTCCGGAATTGATCTTGCTGCACTGAAGGTTGACGGCGGCGCAAGTGCCAACGATTTCCTGATGCAGACACAGGCAAATATCATTAACGCACCGGTAAACCGTCCGCAGTGTGTAGAGACAACGGCAATGGGAGCTGCTTATCTTGCAGGTCTTGCAGTCGGATACTGGAAAAGCAAAGAAGATGTGATCAAGAACTGGGCAATCGATCAGACATTCGAGCCTAAGATTGATGACGAGCAGAGAAGCAAGATGATCAAAGGCTGGAACAAAGCTGTAAAATATGCTTACGGCTGGGCAAAAGAAGATTAAAAACTAAATAAAGACAGGTAATAGGAGCTGTTGCTGCGGTATTGCTTTTTGGTGCTATTCCGTGGTAAAATGACAAAGAAAATAGAACAAGAGGCGTGAGAGAAGAGAGCCTGACAGGATAACCGCATATTCGTGATGCGTTTACTTGTCAGGCTCTTTTTTCAAAAAATCATACAGATATTAGATAAGGAGAGATAAAAATATGTATGATGTGATAATAATTGGAAGCGGAGTCTCAGGCTCGGCAGCAGCAAGGGAGTTGTCCCGTTATAAAGCAAAGGTATGTGTATTAGAAAAAGAAGAAGATGTCTGCTGTGGAACGTCAAAAGCCAACAGTGGAATTGTACATGCAGGATATGATGCAAAAGAAGGATCATTGATGGCAAAGTTAAATGTCCGCGGAAATGCAATGATGGAACAGTTATCGAAAGAACTGGATTTCCCATTTCAGAGAGTTGGTTCGCTGGTAATTTGTCTGAGAGAAGAAGATATGGATAAATTGCAGGCATTATACGACAGAGGAGTGGCAAATGGCGTGCCGGGACTTCAGATCCTGAACAGAGAAGAAGTGCTCGAGATGGAGCCGAATATTGTAGATAATGCATATGCAGCACTTTATGCACCATCAGCCGGAATCGTATGTCCATTTGGATTGAATATTGCGATGGCAGAAAATGCCTGTGAAAATGGTGTGGAATTCAAATTTGATACAAAAGTACAGAGATTGGAAAAAAAGGATGATATCTGGGAAATTCACACGAATCAGGGTGTATTCAAGACGAAATATGTGGTGAATGCGGCCGGTGTTTATGCAGACAAATTCCACAATATGGTCAGTGAAAAGAAGATACACATCACACCAAGAAGAGGTGATTATTGTCTGTTGGATAAAACAGCAGGCGCACATGTGAGCAAGACAATATTTGCTCTGCCAAATGAATTCGGAAAAGGAATTCTGGTTACACCGACTGCACACGGCAATCTCCTTCTTGGACCGACAGCGATCGATATAGAAGAAAAAGAAGGAACGAATACGACAAGAGAAGGACTGGATCAGGTACTTACAAAAGCAGGACAGAATGTAAAAGATATACCGATGCGTCAGGTAATTACTTCATTTGCAGGACTTCGTGCACATGAAGAAGGACATGAATTTATCATAGAAGAAGTAGAAAATGCGAAAGGATTTATTGACTGTGCAGGAATTGAATCTCCGGGACTTACCAGTAGTCCGGCAATCGGTGAGATGGTTGCGGGAATTTTGAAAGAAAAGCTTCATTTGGAAGAAAAAGAAAATTTCATTGCAACAAGAAAAGGAATCCTGGATCCAAACACTCTGACTAAAGAAGAAAGAGTGACATTGATCAAAGAGAAACCGGCATACGGTAATATTATCTGCCGATGTGAGATGATCACAGAAGGTGAGATTATCGATGCAATCCATAGACCACTTGGAGCAAAGTCATTAGACGGCGTAAAGCGCAGAACCAGAGCAGGTATGGGGCGGTGCCAGGCCGGTTTCTGTTCCCCTAGAACGATGGAGATACTGGCAAGAGAATTGGATATTCCGATATCAGAGATCACGAAATCCGGCGGAAAATCCCAAATTATCACAGGAACGAATAAGGATCAGCTGTAATAGAAAAAGGAAGATAGATTATGAAAACATACGATATAGTAATTATTGGCGGAGGCCCGGCAGGACTTGCGGCGGCCGTATCAGCAAGAGAAAATGGGATTCAGGATATTCTGATCCTGGAAAGAGATAAAGAACTGGGTGGAATTCTGAATCAGTGTATTCATAATGGTTTCGGTCTTCATACATTTAAAGAGGAACTGACAGGACCGGAATATGCCGGAAGATTCATCAAACAGGTAACGGATCTTGGAATCGAATACAAATTACATACGATGGTTATGGACATCAGCTCAGATAAAATTGTAACAGCGATGAACCGGGAAGAAGGATTATTTGAAATACAGGCAAGTGCAGTCATCCTGGCTATGGGATGCCGTGAGCGTTCCAGAGGTGCATTGAACATTCCGGGGTATCGTCCGGCAGGCATTTATTCAGCAGGAACGGCGCAGCGGCTGGTCAATATGGAAGGGTATATGCCGGGAAGAGAAGTTGTAATCTTAGGCTCTGGCGATATCGGGCTGATCATGGCAAGACGTATGACACTGGAAGGTGCAAAGGTCAAAGTTGTAGCAGAACTGATGCCATATTCCGGTGGTTTAAAGCGTAATATTGTACAGTGCCTGAATGACTATGATATTCCTTTGAAATTAAGCCACACGGTTGTAGATATCAAAGGAAAAGAAAGAGTTGAAGGAATCACACTGGCAGAAGTGGACGGTAAAGGAAAGCCGATTCCGGGAACAGAAGAAGAATACACTTGTGATACGTTATTACTTTCCTGCGGACTGATTCCGGAAAATGAGATATCCAGAGGTATGGGCGTAGATATGAATCCTGTGACATCCGGACCGAAAGTCAATGAAAGCCTGGAGACTAATATCGAAGGTGTATTTGCATGTGGAAATGTACTGCATGTACATGACCTGGTGGATTTTGTGTCGGAAGAAGCGAAGACTGCGGGAAGAAATGCAGCAGAATATGTGAAGAACTTACAGGCAGATACCGACGATAGAGATAAGCATAGTAGGGAAGAAGCAGCGGAGATTGTATTGAATCCGGTAGAAGGCGTGCGTTATACAGTTCCAAGTACCATTAATCCGGTTCATATGGATGAGAATCTTACGGTGCGCTTCCGTGTGGGCGGTGTATACAAGAACTGTTATGTAAGTGTATATTTTGATGAAGAACGTGTGATACATAAGAAACGTCCGGTTGTTGCACCGGGAGAGATGGAGCAGATTAAACTTACGAAAGAACAGCTTATGAAGTATCCGGGTCTGAAGACAATTACAGTAAAGATAGAGGAGGCGTAGAGGATGGAAACAGTAACAACGAGAGAACTGACATGTATCGGCTGTCCGATGGGCTGCCCTCTGATCGTGACAATGGAAGCCGGTGAAGTGATCAGTGTAACAGGAAATACCTGCAAACGAGGAGACGTATATGCAAGAAAAGAAGTGACTAATCCAACCAGAATCGTAACTTCTACGGTAAGAGTATCCGGCGGTGATGCGGATATGGTATCGGTGAAGACAAAGGAAGATATTCCGAAAGGAAAAATCTTTGAATGTGTGAAAGCACTGAAGAGTGTGGAAGTTCCGGCACCGGTACATATCGGAGATGTACTGGTGAAGGATGTGGCCGGTACCGGTGTGGATATTGTGGCGACGAAAAATGTAGAATCTATATAAAATTTACAACCGCTACAAAATACATAATGGATATGAAATATACAAAATATGTGAAAATTTGCTATAATGGGTTCAGATTTAAAAAGATAAAAATGGAGAGATGATCGTGGAACCATATTATTATAGCAAGATGAACAAAGTACAGCAGGCAGCCTATCATGCCATCCGGCAGGGACTACTTGAAATCTCAGATTCAATACAGATTCCAGGAATGGAGGCGGAGGAACTTTATAATGTATTCTTCCGCCTGCGTCTGGATCATCCGGAAATCTTCTGGGCAACCGGGTATAAGTACAAGTATTATCCGGATTCGCCCAATTTCATTTTTATCCCGGAATATTTATTTGATAAAAACAAAATAAAGGAACATCAAAAAGCACTGAAGTCCAGAGTAGAAAAGCTCGTAAGACCGGTAAAAGATAAATCCGAATGGGAAAAGGAAAAATATGTACATGATTTCATCTGTGCAAATGTACACTATGATAAATTAAAAAAGTCATATTCCCATGAGATCATCGGACCGCTCGGACAGGGTGTCGGGGTCTGTGAAGGGATTGCAAAATCAGTGAAAGTGCTGTGCGACGCACTCGGGATCTGGTGTATGATCGCAGTCTGCGGTAACAATCCGGAGAAAGGGATCAAATACCGCCATACTTGGAACATTGTGAGAATTGGTGGAAATTATTATCATCTGGATGCGACATTTGACAATACACTTGGAAATGACAAAAAAGAAATCCGCTACGACTATTTCAACCTGGATGATAAAAGCATTTTCAGAGATCATGAGCCGCTGATCGCTCCGGCACCAAAGTGCGAAGAAGGGGACCATTTCTATTATAAAGAGAAGAAACTGTCGTTTACAAAGACAGAAGATGTATATAGAAGAGCATTACAGACCGCAAAAAAAGGAAGAGTATTTACGTTTCACTGGCGGGGCGGTTATCTGACGAAAGCTGTTTTGGAAGAACTTCTGGAGCTGATTCAGAAAGCCGGAAAAGAAAAGCAGAAGAATGCAAGGATCAGTTTGAACTGGCCGCAGGCGGTATTGCGATTTGATTATGTAGAAGATCATGGGGAAGTGGAACCGGAAGTTGTGGTTGAAGAGGCAAATGAAGGAGAGAAAGAATAGTGGATGCATTTGTAATGTTGCAAGAGCTTCTGGAACAGGAACAGTTTGAGCTGATTTTTCCGGAGCGATCAATTTCAGGGCAACCGGATATCCGACTGGTATATCTGATGAATGATGCGGTGGAAAGCTTTCTTGTATTTCACAATGCCAGAATGACAGGGGAATACAGACCGGACTATGAAGGAGAGATATCGGCATCGATGAGTTTTGAAGATAAGGAGTACATTCTTGTGGTCCATCAGGGAGATTCAGTCGTCACGATATTTTTCGAAGATCTGCTGACAGATGTCCATCTATATAATTATGGGGAAATCGGACATTTCTGGATGAAGGATTATGAATATCTGCGGCAGCTGGAATACCGTCTGGCAATCATGAGAGACAAGTATGATTATCTGGGAGGGGAATACTGTACACCAGAGGAACGAAAGCTTGCGATGCTGGTGGATTTTCCGCCGCTTAATTACTGCTGTTATCCTGCAGTGCCGGAACAATACATCGTCCCAAGAGTAGAGCCATGGGTGCCGACAGAAGAAGCAATTGCAGTGATGGAGAAACTGGCCGCAGAGGCGGATGATAAAGGATTGCTGAAGATATTAAAGAACTACCGGAAATATCCAAAGCCATATATTGCAAAGAAAATTGCAGCAATGCTTCACCGGAATGCGCATGCAAAAGTGGTCGATCTGTTGGATGAAAAGTTGAGAAAAACAGTTTCAGGCTACAAGAAACGTTCATTTGGAGAAGAGATGGATGTAAGATGTCAGCAACTGATGCACAAGGTGGAAGAAAGAAGACAGCAATTGCAAAAGGAAGGAAAAGATTCTGTTATTTTAAGAGAAGAACCATTCGAGATTGCAAAAGACAGTATCGGTTATCAGATTCATCTGATGATCTGGGAGAAGGGAATCTTAAACAGGAAAGTGAAAATAGAGAGTTATTCGCTGGAAAAGAATAAAGAATAGCAGATGCTTGTCCGCATGCCAGTATTAAAAATGGGCATCCACACCGGATGCCCAAAAGGAAAAAAGTTATGAAAAAGAAAAATGATATATATAAACTCGGTTGTTGTCTTTTATTAAATAACCGAAGGATTTTTTAGGCGAAGCCAGATCAGATAAAAGTTGCTTCATATTTCTGATACCTGAGTGACTTCTTTGTTGTTGATGATTATATAATACATGGCAAATGTTTCTAATTTGTGTTATAAGGCTAAAGAAAATATGAAAAATCTTAAGATAATCTGTAGGAAATCTAAAGTGAGCAATAAGACTTCCGATAGAAGAGGTTGAGAAGGTGTTAGCACAGTAAAATCAAAAAAATTATCCCTGTGTAACTGCTGCTCTGCTGAGTTTATTCAGCTTTCTGATAGATCAGGCGGCTATCACCGCTTTTCAATGTAGTATGCCCACAGCATGTGAAGCCTAATTTGGCGAGCAGATGCTGCATCGGGATATTATCATCGTGTGTATCAATCTTAATATTCGGAAACTGTTCATAAGCCCAGTTCAGGCAGAAGGTGGCAATGCCTTTCGTGTCCGGTGCTGTGGCAACTCTGTGAACAACGGCATAAGGGCAGGAATTCAACCAGGAACCGTCAATATTCAGATAATCGGGATCTTCTTCCGGATGAAAATAGAATACACCGCCAATCTGTTCCCGGTCATTTGCCCGGATGATACAGACATGTAAGCAGCCGGAACGGATGTCCTGTGTAGTCAGTTCTAACGGAGGATAGTTGTCCTTCCACTGGTCAGGGTTTCCATGTTCTTTCATATATTCCCGGGCATAGGCATAGATTGCAAGGATATCCGGGAGGTCATTCATTGTCGCTTTTCTGATCTGCATAAAAATCTCCTTTATATATAAAGCGTTCGTTTATTTTCGTAATTGTGGGAATATCTCGATACTCCGTTCCAGAATTCCCTTCATGTATGCAATCGCAGTGCCATAATTTGTGATCGGGATATCTGCATCATCGGCACATTTCAGGCGGTATTTCATCTCACGCTCGTTCAGCATACATCCACCACAATGGATGATCATCTTATATCGGGTCAGATCCAGAGGAAATTCGGTTCCGCTGGTAAATTCAAAGGACACGTCTTTTCCGGTATATTCGCATACCCAGCGAGGCAGTTTGACAGTACCGATATCGTCACACTGACGATGGTGGGTGCAGCCTTCGCTGATCAGAATGGTATCTCCGTCTTCTAGAGTGTCTAATGCACGTGCGCCTCTGACAACGGTTTCCAGATTTCCCTTGTATCTTGCAAAAAGGATAGAAAATGAAGTTAAAAGGATATCAGAAGGTGTATCTTTGTCAACTTCTTTAAATGCCTGACTGTCGGTGATCACAAGCGCAGGTTTTTTGCCCAGTGAGTCCAGAGTGCTCTTAAGTTCCGTCTCTTTTACCACAATGGCAGTTGTACCGGCATCGAGAAGATCACGGATCGTCTGCTGTTGCGGAAGAATCAGTCTTCCCTTTGGTGCCGCCGAGTCGATCGGAACCACCAGCACGACAAAATCCCCGGGTTTTACAAGATCACGCACAATGAATCTGGAAGAATCCTCAGAAGGAACCAGAGATCCGAGCCGTTCCTTCAGTTCATGAATATGAAGATGTTCTGTGGTATTGGTCCACAGAATATTTTCCAGAGGAATCTTATATTTCAGGTGTGTGGATACGATCATTTCCTGGTGTACATGTTCGGATACTAGATCAGCTTTATTGAGGACGAGCAGGAGAGGGATTTTTTTATCCTGTATACGTGTAAGAATTGCATTGTCCTGTGGGGTGATTCCGGTGGTTCCATCAACTACAAGTACAGCAATATCCGTCTTGTTCAAGACCTGATAGGCTTTCTGGATACGAAGTTTTCCGAGTTCTCCTGTGTCATCGAGACCTGGAGTGTCAATCATGACAACCGGACCAAGCGGAAGTAGTTCCATGGCTTTGAACACCGGATCGGTCGTGGTTCCGCGTACATCGGATACGATTGCCAGATTCTGTCCGGTAAGTGCATTGATCAGGCTTGATTTTCCGGCATTACGTCTGCCAAAGATTCCGATATGTGTACGTTCTGAAGAGGGTGTGCTGTTTAAACTCATGATGTATTCCTCGCTTTCTGACAGCTATGTGTAAAGCTGACCATATAAAAATGTTAAAACTGTATAAATCTGCGGTATTGTTTCAATGATTAAATATTCAGGGAATCTCCACGGTCTGTTACAACCTGATATCCAACGGATTTCATCCGCATTTCTAGACAATGTCTGCACTGGGCGGATTCATCTCCGGTACAGATTTTATTATCATATAGAAGATAATCTTTCCGGACTTCCGTCGGTGAGAGATTTGGCATTACAACATTGGCTCCGGCAAGGATTCCGAGTTCACGTCCTTTCGGATGGATGGTTCCAAGTGCAGTTGTGGCCGGAAGCAGAACCTTTGGAATCATCAGACGAATCAGACCAAGCATATATAAGGTAAGCTCCAGTGTTCCCGCAGCTTCTCCGGCAAATGGGGTATCATGGTGTGGGATGAACGGACCGATTCCAATCATGTGTGGATTCAGTTCTTTCATGAAAAGCATATCTTCCGCCAGATGTTCCGGTGTCTGATAAGGCGATCCCACCATGAAGCCGCAGCCGACCTGATAACCGATGTCCTTTAAGTTACGCAGACACTGCTGTCTGTGGCCGGGACTAAGGTTTGATGGATGAAGCTGTCTGTAATGTTCGTGATTATAAGTTTCATGACGCAGAAGATAACGGTCGGCGCCTGCATCGAAGTAAGCCTGGTAACTTTCTTTTGATTTTTCACCGATGGAGAGGGTGATGGCGCAGTCGGGATATTGCTCTTTGATCATCCGAATCAGATGGATGATACGTTCATCTGTATAATATCCGTCTTCTCCACCCTGCAAGACAAAGGTACGGAAGCCAAGGTCATATCCTTCTTTACAACAATTCAGGATGTCTTCTTCTGACAGACGATACCGGTGTGCGTTTCCATTGCTTTTCCGTATGCCGCAGTAGAGACAATCATTTTTACAATAGTTGGTAAATTCGATCAGTCCGCGCACGTAGACGTCGTGTCCGTAATAGCGGTGGCGCTCTTTGCGTGCCAGGGAAAAGAGATATTCGGAAAGTTCCGGAGTGCGTCCCTCGATCAGTGTGATCCATTCTTCTTTGGTAAGTGTATGTTCCTTGTGTAATTTATCAATGAAACTTTTTTGATTTTGGTTATCTGTATTCATTTATAGTTGTCCTTTAATTGCTGGTTGTTGATAATCATCTCCATATAGTATATCATACTAATTAATAAGAGTAGACAATAAATTCATTGGAAACTTTGGAATGTAGTGTGGCAGCATAAATAAAAAGGAAAGGAAACAAATTATGGGAATCGGCAAAAGAATATTAAATGTACTGATCGGACTGTTGTTTATCATAAGTGTAACGGTATTGGGATCAAGTTTTCTGGCGAAAAAGGTATTGGTGGATGCAATCAGTCAGGCAGGAGTCGATACTGCAATTTCACACCGGATGATGGATGCTGTATTCGGTTATGCAGGAGCGGATGATACGGAATGGATCGCAAAGATACAGAACAAGATCGAGAAAAACGGAGAAGTACAGGCAATTACACAAAAGGTCATGAACGAGATAACAGAGGATCTTTCCAGCGGAAAAGCGTACAAAGACGTAGATGTAACAAAAGAACTGAATCGGATTCTGGATGACAGTATGCAGGAAATTAAGGATACGAATCCGGAATTAAATGACGATATGCTGGCAATGATGAAACAGCAGTTGAAAGAAGAACTGGTTGATGTGCAGGATGTGCTGAACAGCTATGCTTCAAACCTGTATGATAATATGAACGATACCAGTACGGTGCAGGGAAAAGTTGCAAAGCTTTATACCATATTATTGTCTATGCCGTGCCGTGTGGCAGCGGGAGCAGCAATCCTGATTCTTGCGGTTCTGACGATTCTACTGGGCTATCCAAGATACAGAGGTCTCTTTTCACTTGGTGTAGAAGGTCTGATCTGCGGTGTTGTCTTTGCGCCGGGAATCGGACTTATGGGAAATAAGGTACTCAGCTTACTGACGGACAGAATACTTGGACGTACGATTGATGTGAATTTGAAGGCATTCCTTTGGATGGGATGTATCTCTGCCGGAGCAGGAGTGGTATTCCTGCTTGCAGGGCTGATCGTGAGCTGGAAAGATGACAGATAAAAATCCAAAATTTTGAAGTATGGAATTGCATGTTATAAAAAGACATGTAAAGCTGCATTAAAGATTGAAGAATAGGAGCTGATTCAGACATGGAAACACAACATATCATCCACAATTTCGAACCAATCTACAATGAACATTCCAAAATCCTGATGCTCGGAACCATGCCGTCTCCGAAATCCCGTGAAGTCGGCTTCTACTACGGCCATCCAAGAAACAGATTCTGGAAAGTTGTATCGGATGTCTGTGGAGAAGCGTATCCGGAGACAAGAGAAGATAAGATTACATTTGCATTAAGAAATGGTATTGCAGTATGGGATGTGTTGGCGGGATGTGATATCAAAGGAGCAGATGATAGCAGTATCCGCAATCCACAGCCGAATGATATGAGCAGGATACTTGAATGTGCTGATATCAAAGCAATCTTTACGACGGGAACGAAAGCGTTCCAATTATATAAGAAGTTCTGTTATCCGAAGACTGGGATTATGGCAATCGGGTTACCATCCACCAGTCCGGCAAACTGCAGAACATCGTATGAGCAGCTCTATGAAGCATATTTTGAAATCAGAAAATATCTGGAATAAGGAGTCAGATATTTTCTGATTTCAAAGCAAGAGAGGATATAGTATAATGGACAATCTGGTGTTTAGTTTAAATGCAACAGTTCCCATTTTCTTAATGATGGTATTGGGACTGTTTTTCAATAAGATCGGGTGGATGGACGAAGAGTTTGCCAATAAGATGAACAAATTCGTCTTCCGGATACCACTGCCGGTATTATTATTCGGCGATCTGGCGGTCGTAGATATAAAGGAAGCGTGGGATACGAAATTCGTAATTTTCTGTTTTATTATTACATTGATCAGTATCACGATCGCAATTGGAATCTCCTGCCTGTTGAAAGACAGAAGCATTCGGGGAGAATTTATCCAGGCGGCTTACCGGAGCAGTGCGGCGCTTCTGGGAATCGCATTTATCCAGAATATCTATGGTAATTCCGGACAGGCACCACTTATGATCATAGGAAGTGTACCACTTTATAATATTATGGCGGTGGTTGTGCTGTCGTTTTTCAAACCGGGACAAAATGGTATGGATAAAGCACTGCTCAAGAAAACATTGACCGGTATCATTATGAATCCGATCATCATCGGTATTGCAGCAGGTCTGTTATGGTCAGCGCTGAAACTTCCGATGCCTGTGATCTTACATAAGGCGGTCAGCAGTATCGGCGGCGTAGCAACACCGATGGGACTGATGGCAATGGGAGCAACCTTTGATATTAAGAAAGCGTTTGGCAAGATCAAACCGACCGTGATCGCCGCATTTATCAAATTAGTGGGATTTGTAGCAGTGTTCATGCCGCTTGCGGTAGTAATCGGATTCCGAAGAGAGAAACTGATCGCAATCTTAGTCATGCTTGGTTCAGCAACCACGGTCAGCAGTTTTGTCATGGCTAAGAATATGGGACATGAAGGTGTCGTGTCATCAAGTGTAGTTATGCTGACGACGATGTGCAGTGCATTTACGTTAACGGGATGGCTTTTCATCATGAAATGTTTCGGTCTGGTGTAACTCCTTAAGAGTTTCTGAAAAATCCCTAAAATCCTTGACAAATGGGGATTCGATGGCTATCATATTCAGTAGTTTATACGTAAAGGCATTGATGAAGAGGAGTACACGTAAGTTCGTCCATACCAGAGAGAGTGATCCATCGGCTGAGAGACACTTAAGGAATACGAGACGTAGGAAGGTAGCTTCGGAGCCGGATGAGTGAACCTGAGACATATGATAAGACGGTAGTAGTTCATCCCGGAGTCGTTCCCGTTAAAGAATAAGATGAGATATATGGGAAAGAGTTTTCCTGTATAATGAAGGTGGTACCGCGACTACAATCGCCCTTTACGTAATGTAAAGGGTTTTTTCATGTAATAAAAAAATGTGAAAAAAGTGTGAAATGAGGAGGAAACTATGAGCGAAAACCTGGAAAAGACTTACAATCCCAAAGCGATTGAAGCAAAGTTATATGAAAAATGGTGTGATAACAAATATTTCCACGCCGAAGTTGACAGAAGTAAGAAACCATTTACCACAGTAATGCCGCCACCGAACATTACAGGTAAGCTTCACATGGGACATGCCCTTGATAATACACTGCAGGATATTCTGATCCGTTATAAGAGAATGCAGGGATACAATGCACTCTGGATTCCGGGAACAGACCATGCAGCTATCTCGACAGAAGTTAAGGTTACAAACCAGTTAAAAGAAGAAGGAATTGACAAGAAAGAATTAGGAAGAGAGAAATTCCTGGAAAGAACATGGCAGTGGAAAGAAGAATATGCCGGAACGATCGAGGGACAGCTTAAAAAATTAGGTGTATCCTGCGACTGGGACAGAGAGCGTTTTACAATGGACGAAGGATGTTCCAAGGCGGTAGAAGAAGTATTCATCAAATTATATAACGAAGGATATATTTACAAAGGTTCCAGAATCATCAACTGGTGTCCGGTATGTAAGACTTCTCTTTCTGATGCAGAGGTTGAACATGAGGAGCAGGACGGATTCTTCTGGCATATCAAGTATCCAATCGTTGGAACAGATGACTATCTGGAGATCGCAACGACACGTCCGGAGACATTGCTTGGAGATACTGCGATCGCAGTTCATCCGGATGATGAAAGATACAAAGACATCGTAGGAAAGATGTGTAAATTGCCTCTGACAGACAGAGAAATCCCAATCGTTGCCGATTACTATGTAGACAAAGAGTTCGGAACAGGTGCGGTTAAGATCACACCGGCACATGACCCGAACGACTTCGAAGTTGGAAAACGCCACAACCTGCCAGAGATTAACATCATGAACGATGATGCAACGATCAACGAGCAGTACGGTGGAAAATACGCCGGAATGGAACGCTACGAAGCAAGAAAAGCGATGGTAGCTGATCTGGAAGAGCAGGGATACCTGGTAAAAGTGGTTCCACATTCACATAATGTAGGAACACATGACCGCTGCCACACAACCGTAGAGCCAATGATCAAGCAGCAGTGGTTCGTTAAGATGGAAGACCTTGCAAAACCGGCGATTGAAGCGATCAAGAACGGCGACTTAAGATTCGTTCCGGAACGTTTCAATAAGATCTACCTGCACTGGCTTGAGAATATCCGTGACTGGTGTATTTCCCGTCAGATCTGGTGGGGACACAGAATTCCGGCTTATTACTGCGACGAGTGTGGTGAAGTAGTAGTTGGACACGGCGCACCGGAGAAATGCCCGAAATGCGGATGCACACATTTTACACAGGATGAAGATACACTGGATACATGGTTCAGTTCAGCACTGTGGCCATTCTCAACACTCGGATGGCCGGATAAGACAGAGGATCTGGATTACTTCTATCCGACAGATGTTCTGGTAACAGGCTATGATATTATCTTCTTCTGGGTAATCCGTATGGTATTCTCAGGATATGCACATACTGGAAAAGCACCGTTCCATACAGTATTTATTCATGGTCTGGTCCGTGACTCACAGGGACGCAAGATGAGTAAATCCCTTGGAAATGGTATCGATCCGTTGGAGATCATCGATCAGTATGGTGCAGATGCACTTCGTATGACATTAATGACAGGTAATGCACCTGGTAATGATATGCGTTTCTATAATGAACGTGTAGAAGCAAGCCGTAACTTTGCAAATAAAGTATGGAATGCTTCCAGATTTATTATGATGAATCTGGGCGATAAAGAACTGAAAAAACCGGCTGACTTTACTGTCCGTCCGGCTGACAGATGGATCATGTCCAAGTGCAACAACCTTGTAAAAGATGTAACAGAAAATATGGACAAGTTCGAACTTGGTATTGCACTTTCCAAGATATACGACTTCTTGTGGGATGAGTTCTGTGACTGGTACATTGAGATCGCAAAATACCGTATCTATCATGCAGAGGAAGATCCACAGGGGGCAAACGATGCATTATGGACATTAAAAGAAGTATTGAAAAAATCATTGAAACTGCTTCATCCATATATGCCGTTCGTTACAGAAGAAATATACAGCAAATTGGTACCGGAAGAAGAGTCACTGATGATGTCTGACTGGCCGGTATATGAAAAAGACTGGAACTTCCCAATTGCAGAGAACATTGTTGAACACTACAAAGAGATCATCCGCGGTATCCGTAACGTACGTGCAGAGATGAATGTTCCAAATTCAAGAAAAGCAACTGCTTATGTTGTATGTGAAGATGAACAGCTCGGATCAGGACTTGCAATGTTAAGTAATGCAGCTCAGAATATGGCAGCATTGAACAAACTGGTACTTCAGAAGACGACAGAAGGCATTGCGGAAGACGCAGTATCTATTGTAGTTCCGGATGCAACGGTATATGTTCCACTGGAAGAACTGATCGATTTTGAACAGGAGATCGAACGTCTGACAAAAGAAGAGGAAAGACTGACAAAAGAGATTGCACGTTCAAACGGAATGCTGAACAACGAAAAATTTGTAAGTAAAGCACCGGCTGCAAAGGTTCAGGAAGAAAGAGAAAAACTGGAAACTTATCAGCAGATGATGGCTCAGGTAAAAGAAAGGCTGGAAGGATTAAAAGCAAAACAGTCTTAAGAGAAGAAAGTTATAAATATTAAAACCTATAGACAACCATATATTTCCGCAGTTATCAGTAACAGGATAGCTGCGGATTAGATATCAAAGGGGATTATATGAAAAAATTTCAGTTAAAGAAACCGGATATCAAGGGAAAAATCCGCAAAATAAGAAATTTGAAGAAAGAGGATGTCATTGCATACTGGAAAGGCAGACATGAACGACGCGAGAGAATACTGGAAGCAAGACGTAACAGTGCATTTGCAAAGAAGATGCAGCCGGTCTATGCATTCATGAACCGATTCTCTTTGATATTTCATGCACTGCTTGCGTGCATCATTAACTTTACAATAGAAGCAATTTCCAGACATTCGCTCGTTGCTGCCTGGAACTATATGACAGGAACACCGTTGGTATTTTTGTACAATACGTTTATGATCTTCGTAACCTTTTCTATTGTATATCTGTTCAAGCGAAGGATATTTGTCCGTATCATTATCAGCGCATTGTGGATTATCCTCGGAATTGCCAACGGATATATTCTGCTAAAGAGGGTCACACCGTTTAATGCACAGGATCTTAAGATCGCAGGAGACGGAATCGCACTGATCAATAACTATTGTAATGGCTTTGAAGTCGTTGTGATCGCTATCGGAGCAGCTGCGCTTGTGGTCTGGCTGGTCTCGATGTGGAGACGCGGCGGACAGTATACAGGAAAGGTACACCACGTAGCATCGCTGCTGGGAATTGTTGTGTGCTGCATACTTTACACATTTGTCACGAATGCGGCAATAGACAAAAGAGTAGTATCTACGTATTTTGGAAATATTGCATTTGCCTATGAAGATTACGGTCTTCCATATTGTTTTTCGGCGAGTCTGTTCAATACCGGAATCAGTGAGCCAAACGGGTACACAAAGAAAAAAATGGCAAAGATCAATAAAAACGAAGAGCTGAATAAGAGCACAACAAGCCGTTCTTCCGATGAACTTCCGAATATTATTGTAGTACAGCTGGAGTCATATTTTGATGTGGCAAATGCAGAGTTCTTTACCACATCTGAAGATGCGTGTCCAAACCTGCATAATTTATACCAGAATTATTCATCCGGATATTTCAAGGTACCGTCGGTGGGAGCCGGTACGGCAAATACAGAGTTTGAAGTACTGACAGGAATGAATCTCCGTTACTTCGGACCGGGAGAATATCCATATAAGACATACTCGAAGAAACATCCGACAGAGAGTGCTGCAACCGCACTTGCCGCACTTGGATACGGGACACATGCATTGCATGATAATACAGGTAACTTCTATAGCCGTGCCAATGTCTTTAACAATATGGGATTTGATACATTTACCAGTAAGGAGTTCATGAATGTCCTTCAGACGACAGAGAACGGCTGGGCGAAGGATGAGATCCTGACACAGCATATCATGGAAGCCATGGATACATCAGATCAGGAAGACTTTGTATTCACTGTCAGTGTCCAGGGACATGGAAACTATCCGGAGACGCAGTTGATCGAAAATCCAAAGATCAAGGTTGAAGGAATTGAAGATGAAGCACTAAAAAATAAATGGGAATATTATGTGAATCAGGTCTATGAGATGGATCAGTTTGTTGGTGATCTGATCAAGGCAGTGGAAGCAAGAAAGGAACCATCTGTAGTTGTATTTTATGGGGATCATCTTCCAACCATGGGACTGAAAGCAGAAGACTTAAAGAGCCGTTATTTATATAATACAAATTATGTAATCTGGGATAATGTCGGACTTCAGAAACAGGACAAGAATATTCCTGCTTACCAGCTGATGTCAGAGATCCTGAACAGACTGGATATTCATTCCGGTACAGTGTTCAATTACCATCAGCAGAGAAAAGGAACGAAGAATTATCTTTCAGACCTGGAACTTTTGCAGTATGATATCCTGTATGGAAAGCAGTACGTTTATAACAATCATCCTCCGATCGCGGAAGGGCATATGGTAATGGGAATCCGTGATGTGTCATTGAGCAGTATTGTTCCGCAGCTTAGCAGCGGATATAGTCTGTACGGCGAGAACTTTACAAAATACAGCCGCATATATGTGAATGGAGAAAAGCAGAAGAGCAGTTTCCTGAATAATACACGTATTAATCTATCAGATACAGAATTGCAAGACGGAGATGTAATACAGGTCGGACAGGTTGGTTCCAGTGATACAATCTTCCGGATGTCCGATAAATATATTTATCAGAACGGACAGCTTGTAAAACAGGAAGGTACAGCAACCGATAAGAACAAATCTTGGGTGGATCAGGAATATGATGTTAAATAAAAAAGAACCAGAAGTGTTCACATATGAAGAGGCAGCCGCATATATCGAAGAAATCCCAAAATTTACAAAAAAACATACGCTGGAACACACAAAATTATTTTTAAAAAGATTAGGGAATCCGGCAGTGGACAGGAAAATCGTCCACGTTGCCGGAACCAATGGAAAAGGGTCTGTATGTGCATACTTACAGGCCATACTTATGGCAGAGGGGAAGAGAACCGGGTTCTTTACATCCCCTCATCTTGTATCTGTAAATGAAAGGATACGGATGGATAATGTACAGATAGATAATAAGACCTTTCTTGAAGTATTCCGTAAGGTTTTAAAAACAGTCCGCCGGATGGTGGAAGATGGAATCGAACATCCGTCTTATTTCGAATTCTTATTCGGAATGGGGATGACTGCATTTGCAGAAACAGATGTAGAATATATTATCCTGGAGACCGGACTGGGCGGAAGACTGGATGCAACAAATGCGGTTGAGAAGCCGGCACTGTCCATCATTACGTCTATCAGTCTGGATCATACGGCGATTCTTGGTGATACGATCAGGAAGATCGCAGTTGAAAAAGCCGGAATCATTAAGCCAAAAGTTCCGGTATTCTTTGACGGAAGTAATAAAGAAGCGGCAGAAGTAATCCGGACAAAGGGAGAAGAACTGGGCGTATATTGTAGAGAAGTCACGAATCATGCGTATGAAATCCGGGAAGTTCACCGGAAATATATTGCATTTTCCAGACGGAGTGCGTATGATAAAGATGTTATCTTTCAGGTGCCGATGTGCGGATGCTATCAGGCGATGAATGCAGAACTTGCACTGGAAGCGTCGGAATATCTGCTTGCGGGAGAAGAGATACATATGGACCGGTGGAAACAGGTACTTGCACAGCTTCACTGGGAAGGACGTATGGAACGGATTGGAGCACATATCACGGTAGACGGTGCGCATAATCCGGGTGCAATGCAGGCGTTTGTAGAAAGCGTAAAGGCACTGGATGAGTCTGAACGCGGTGAGATGATATTATTATTTTCCGCAGTATCGGATAAGAAGTACGATGAGATGATAGAATACCTGTGCGGGAATCTGGATGTGAAAGCATATATCGTCACACAGATCGAAGACGAGAGAGGTGTTCCGGGTGAGGAACTTGCAGATATCTTCCGCCGGTATACAGACAGACCGGTGTATTGTAAAGAACGATTGGAAGATGCCGTCAGAACGGCACTGGATAAACGGGGGGAGTCAGGAGAGATATACTGTCTTGGTTCATTATACCTTGTAGGGATGATAAAAAAGTTACTGGCAGGAGGTGCCATAGATGCTTGATTTTGAAGAAGAATTAAAGAAATTCCAGCCTAGTCTGGAAGTAGAGGAACTGGGAGATGCGATTTACCAGGATGATCTGACAGATATGACAGATCTTTTAAGAGAAGTGATCGAACAGACGAAGCAGGACGATCCACAGTAAACTGCGGCAAAGAAAAGCGGTTACGGTTCACAGGAAAGAATTCCGGAATGGAAAGTCTCAGCGCTGTACGAACAGTAACGGAAATATAGAGGGAAGTATATGGATTATACAACAAAATTGGCGTATCAGTCGAACTACTGGTATAATGACGGGCTTAAAAGAGCGAACATCCGGGATCTGACCGGAGCAATCACATCGCTGAAAAAGAGTTTACAATATAACAGAGATAACATCGCATCGAGAAATCTTCTGGGACTTGTCTATTACGGAAGAGGTGATGTGGTAGAAGCACTGACGGAATGGGTGTTAAGCAAGAATCTCCAGCCGAAAGAGAACATTGCCAATTATTATATTATAAAGATAAAAGAGAAAAAAGATGAGTTGGATCAGATCAATCAGGCGATCAAAAGATACAATCAGGCACTGGATTACTGTTACCAGCGCTGTGAGGATCTGGCTGTACTCCAGCTTAAGAAAGCAATTGAGATGCATCCGACATATGTGAAAGCATATCAGCTTCTGGCACTGCTTTACATTATGGATGAACAGTATTCCGAGGCGAGAAAGAATATCCGGATCGCACACAAGCTGGACAAGACAGATGATATCACCATGCGTTACATGCATGAACTGAATCAGGTGCGGAAGTCAAGGAATGTGCGCCTGGTCGATGATAAAGATACGGGAAAGAAGAAAAAAAGAAGACAGACGGTAACTTATAATATCGGAAATGAAACGATCATCCAGCCTGTCGCATCCGGTCTTAAGGATAATGTCGGATTGCACACAATGATAAATATTGCAATTGGTGTAGCTGTCGGAGTTGCGGTTATGGCTTTCCTGGTCATGCCGGCAGTATCTGCATCCAGACAGAGCAAGGTGAACAAGCAGACGGTGAAGTTCAGTGATCAGATTGCGACGCAGAAGTCACAGATCAGTGCACTGAAAAAAGAATTGGAAACATACCGTACAGATACCAAAGCTGCAGAGGAACAGAAACAGACTGCGGAGGTGACAAAGTCAAGTTATGAGTCACTGATGACGGTTGTATCGCATTATTCAACCGGAGATATGAGTAATTCTGCGCTGGCAGAAGAACTGCTGAAGATTAATGCAGATACACTTGGCACATCCGGAAAAGAAGAATATGACAGTTTGACAGAGAAAATTTATCCAAGAGTCTGTGAAAGCCTGTATGCAACATCCCAGAAGAATTATCAAGCGGCAAATTATGACACGGCGGTAACAAATCTGGAGCAGGTGGTACAGATGGATGAGGGATACCAGGACGGAGAAGCCATGCTTTTGCTTGCGCAGTCTTATGAAAAACAGGGTGAGCAGGATAAGGCGAATGCGTATTATCAGAAAATCATAGAAGAGCATGAGGGAACACAGGCTGCGACCGATGCACAGGAATCACTTGATACGCAGAATGCACAGAAGAGTAAGAAGAATAATAACTAGGATATGGATTGTCCTGGTATAGAAATGGCAGAAATACAAAAAGAGAAGGATATACACGTAAGAGGTGTATGTCCTTTTTTGTTTATGCACTATGCAAAATAATAGAAAGATGTAAATGGGGAGTTATAACATGAAGTATCAGGTACAGGAGAATTATCTGACTATATTTTTACCGGGGGAACTGGATCATCACAATGCGGAAGAGATAAGAAAGGAATCCGATCATCTGATTGAACATAATCATATCCGGTATGTGATCTTTGATTTTGCAGATACGAAATTCTGTGACAGTTCGGGAATCGGAGTGATCATGGGACGTTACCGTAAAATCTATATGCTGGGCGGCGAAGTCTGTGCGGTACATACCAGCGAACGGATCCGTAAGATCCTGACTATGTCAGGGGTAACAAAAATCATGCAGATATATGAGGAGGAGAAATAAAATGGAAAATACCAATGAAATGCAGATTATTTTTGACAGTTATTCCTCGAATGAATCATTTGCCAGAGTTGCCGTTGCAGCATTTATGACATCACTGAATCCGACAGTTGAGGAAGTTGCAGATGTAAAAACGGCTGTGTCGGAGGCTGTGACGAATGCGGTGATTCATGGCTATGAATGCCGGGTGGAGAAGATATTCCTCCGATGTACAACCTGTGAAGACACATTGGAGATAGAAGTGGAAGACCATGGAAAAGGAATCGAAGATGTGACAAAAGCGATGGAGCCGTTATTTACCACCAGGCCGGAACTTGACCGGTCAGGAATGGGATTTTCTTTTATGACAGCATTCATGGATCAGGTTGAAGTGAGTTCCGAACCGGGAAAAGGAACCATTGTGAAAATGAAAAAGACAATCGGAAAAGGACGAAAGATATGGACCACACAATCGCTTTAATTCAGAAATCTCACGAAGGGGATGACGAAGCAAGAGCACAGATTGTGGAGGAAAATACGGGACTGGTCTGGTGTATCGTAAGACGCTTCGCAGGGCGCGGAACAGAAATGGAAGACCTGTTCCAGATCGGAACGATCGGACTGCTGAAAGCAATTGACAAGTTCGATCTGAGTTTTGAAGTGAAATTCTCAACTTATGCAGTCCCGCTGATCAGCGGTGAAATCAAGCGGTTCCTGAGAGATGACGGAATGATCAAGGTCAGCCGTTCACTGAAAGAACTGTCATACAAAGCGTATCAGACGCAGGAAAGGCTCGGAAAAGAGCTGGGAAGAGAGCCGTCGGTTGCAGAGATTGCAGAAGATTTAAAGGTCGCACCGGAAGAACTGACGATGGCAATGGATGCATGTACGGATGTGGAATCACTGCACAGACCTGTCTGTAAAAAAGAAGGACAGGAAATGTCATTGATGGAGAAAGTCGGTCAGGCTGATGCGGCAGAAGAAAGAGTTGTAGATCATCTGCTATTGAAAGAACTGCTGAAAAATCTGGATAAGGACGAGAGAAAGCTGATCTATCTACGATATTTTTCGGAAAAGACACAGACACAGGTAGGAAAAGAACTTGGAATTTCACAGGTTCAGGTATCCAGAATGGAAAAGAAGATATTAAAAAATTTAAGAGAGAAGTTATAACAGGCACGTCAGGGATCGATTCTATGTATGGAATCCATGCATAGAATTGTCAGAATCCGGCATACTAACTCATGAGATCCGGTAAAAGAAAGCATGGGAAGAAAGGGTGAGAATGTTGGAAGAAGGCAGAAAGAAGATCAGGATGTGCCTGATCTTTGTTATTACAGCAGCAGTGATCATAGGATTTATTTATTATTTTCATGATGTAAAAGGCAGTCACGGAGTAAATGAAGGAACGTTGGTAAAGAAGACGGTATACTATCAGGATGAAAAAACGGAGGTGAAGAAAGATGGCAGGGAAGGCAGGCACTGTATATATAAAGGCAGACCGGAATGTTGAGGTGGCAAAGGCATCCGTGATGATCGGTGATGTGCTGAAGATAGAGTGTACAGACCCGGCAATGCTTGCCAGGATCCGGAGCATTCATCTGCTGACCTTTCATCATCCGGATGATAAGAGACAGCGTAGAACAGTGGTATCACTTCTGAAAGTGATACAGAAGATCCATGAGATATATCCGGATGCAGCAGTAGAAAATATCGGAGAAACGGATTTTATCGTGACGTATGAGGAACAGGATGGAAAAGGCGGGATCATCCATGGCGTTAAGATTGTGGCTGTAGTACTGATCAGTTTCTTTGGCGCAGCATTTTCAACAATGGCATTCAATAATGATGTAGGTGTGACCAGAATGTTTGGACAGGTATATGAACTTTTAACCGGTACAAAGTCAGATGGATTTACAATCCTGGAGTTCACATACTGTATTGGTATTGTGATAGGAATTCTGACATTCTTCAATCATTTCGGAAAAAAACGATTGTCGGTAGATCCGACACCGATGGAGGTGGAGATGCGTCTTTACGAGAATGATATACAGACAACGCTGGTAGAGACATATTCCAGAAAGGAGAAAGAACTGGATGTTGGCGAAAAACATATGTCTGGCACTACTGGGATTTAGTGCAGGGATTACGGCGGCAGGCGGACTTTTTTCTTTTATCATAGGCCTGGGTGTGATATCGGACTTTGCCGACCGGACACATACAGGAGAACAGGTTATGTTATATGAAGATGCGGTTGCAGCCGGAGGAAGCCTGGGCGCCGTTATTTCTGTGTATCATCCGGCGGTTCCGTTCGCAGGCTGTCTGCTTCCGGTCATGGGACTGTTCGGAGGAATCTTTGTGGGCTGCTGGGCAATGGCTTTGGCGGAAATGCTGGATCTGTTTCCGATCTTTATCCGGAGAATCCGTATGGTAAGAGGGATTGCAGCGGTGATGATTGGAATCGCATTTGGAAAAGGTCTGGGCGCATTATTGTTTTTCTGGAAGAGGTGGTGATGATATGGAGAAGAAAGAACAACAACAGTCATATGAAAATTATGTCAGGCAGAAAACACCGGTGCATAATCTGCCGGTAAATATGGCGAAAGCATTCGTTACAGGCGGTGTCATCTGTGTGATCGGGCAAGGCATTCTGAATATCTGCGAGAAAGCGGGACTGGGCAGGGATATGAGTGGAAGCTGGTGTTCGATGCTTCTGGTGCTTCTGAGTGCAGTGCTTACCGGATGCAATCTGTATCCGCAGATCGCAAAGTGGGGCGGTGCAGGAGCGCTGGTACCGATTACGGGATTTGCCAATTCAGTGGCAGCACCGGCGATTGAATACAAGAAAGAAGGACAGGTTATAGGAATCGGGTGCAAGATATTTACCATTGCCGGACCGGTGATCCTGTATGGGATATTTACAAGCTGGCTGCTTGGACTGTTCTATTGGCTGCTAAAAGCGGCAGGAGTTGCGGGATAATCTGTATGGAAATATAGCAGGAGGATATAAGAATATGATAAAAGGAAAGCAGAGTATAGCATTTAATGCATCTCCGTATATTGAGGAAAGTGCATCTGTCGTCGGTAAGAAAGAAGGGGAAGGACCACTTGGCAGCAGGTTTGATATGGTGGGTCTGGATGATATGTTCGGGGAGGACACCTGGGAAAAAGCGGAAAGCAGTATGCAGAAAGAAGCCTGTCAGCTGGCACTTGGTAAAGCACATCTGACGGCAGGGGCCATCCGGTATCTGTTCGGAGGCGATCTGCTAAGGCAGGGAGTGGCAACATCACTTGGAGTTGAACAGCTGCAGATACCGATGTTTGGTCTGTACGGTGCATGTTCAACGTCAGGGGAAGCACTCGCCCTGGCATCGATGTGTGTGGCGGCAGGATACGGAGAGCGGATGCTCGTAGTGACATCCAGCCATTTCGGAAGTGCAGAAAAGGAATTCCGTTTTCCGCTCAGTTATGCGAATCAGAGACCGCTGTCTGCACAATGGACGGTGACCGGAAGTGGAGCATTTATTGTTGGAAAGAACAGGAGTCATGTGAGGATCACCGGAGTGACGGTCGGTAAGATTGTGGATTATGGCTTGAAGGATTCGCAGAATATGGGCGCATGTATGGCTCCGGCAGCCTGCGATACGATCATCCAGAATCTGGAAGATTTTGAAAGAAAAGAAGAAGATTATGACCGGATCATTACCGGAGATCTCGGATATGTGGGACAGAGTATATTATTTGATCTTATGCGGGAAAAAGAATACGATATCAAAGAAAGACATATGGATTGTGGGATGACAATATTTGATCAGAGCAGGCAGGATACCCATGCGGGAGGAAGTGGCTGCGGATGTGCTGCAGCAACGTTATCGGCGTATATCCTGCCTGCCATTGCAAGCGGTGAGTGGAAGAGGGTACTGTTCGTTCCGACAGGAGCACTGATGTCGACGGTCAGTTACAATGAGGGAGCAAGTGTTCCGGGAATTGCACATGGAATCGTGCTGGAACACTGTTAGACAAAAACATACAGGGAGGAAACATAATATGGATTATATCAATGCATTCTGGGTGGGAGGTCTGATCTGTGCACTGACACAGATATTGCTGGACCGGACAAAGCTGATGCCGGGAAGGATTATGGTGCTTTTGGTGTGCAGCGGCTCTGTATTAGGAGCACTGAAGATATATCCGGTGATTCAGGAATATGCAGGAGCCGGTGCCAGCGTACCATTATTGGGATTCGGTAATCTTTTGTGGAAAGGTGTCAAAGAAGCTGTAGATAAAGAAGGATTCATCGGGATATTTATGGGCGGATTTAAGGCAAGTGCCGTTGGAATATCTGCAGCACTTATCTTTGGCTATCTGGCATCGCTTGTCTTTGAGCCGAAGATGAAGAAATAATGTTCAAAGGTAGTTCATGTATTATAATAAAACTCCCGCAGAAGCTGTCAGAGTGGCAGTCCCGGCGGGAGTATTTATACTAAAATATGCAAGAGAAACTGCCGGTGGCAGATCCTCTGCATTGCTACCTGATCAGATGATCGAGAAAACAGCAAGGAGTTCGTTATCTCTGAATACAGGGGAATTAAGCAAGTTCTTCACCTGTGATCATCTTGTAGCACTGAAGATATTTGTCAATTGTTTTCTGGACAATATCATCCGGAAGGTTCCAGTCATTATCCGGGTGAGAAGTCAGCCAGTCACGTGCAAACTGTTTGTCGAACGACGGCTGTCCGTGTCCCGGTTCATAACCTTCTACAGGCCAGAAACGGGAGCTGTCCGGTGTCAGCATCTCATCACCGATAACCATATTACCATTTTCATCAAGACCAAATTCGAATTTGGTATCTGCGATAATGATACCACGGCTTAATGCATAGTCTGCACATTTTTTATAGAGAGCGATCGTACAGTCACGAAGCTTGGCTGCATATTCTTCGCCTTTACCAGGGAAATATTTCTCAAGGTGGGCAATGCTCTGCTCGTAAGAAATATTTTCATCATGATCTCCGATCTCAGCTTTTGTGGATGGTGTATAGATTGGCTCTGGAAGTTTATCCGATTCTTTTAATCCTTCCGGAAGTTTGATGCCGCATACAGTACCATTCTCCTGATAACTCTTCCATCCGCTTCCTGTGATGTAACCACGTACGATACATTCGATTGGAAGCATCTCAAGCTTTTTGCACATCATGCTGTTACCGTCATATTCTGGTTTCTGGAAGAATTCAGGCATATCTTTCACATCAGTAGAGATCATGTGGTTTGGAAGAATGTCTTTTGTCAGGTCGAACCAGAATTTAGACATCTGCGTCAGAACAGTTCCTTTCTTGGAAACAATATTCTTAAGAATTACGTCAAAACAACTGATACGATCAGTGGCAACCATAATCAGGCTGTCTCCGTTATCATAAATTTCACGGACTTTACCTTCTTTTATTGGTTTCATAACAATACCTCGCTTATTTATTATTTTTTTTAATATGTCCTCACTAATAGTCAAACAGATTTTTCAGGAAAAAACAATAGTAAATTGCAAAATTATGAAAAAAAGTACAAAATATAAATTATGATGTATAATAAGAATATCGTAAAAAAGAATACTGATAAGTAATGGTAATAGTGACTGATAACGACAGATAATAAGGAAAGAAATTATGAAACATATTACAATTGGAATCCTGGCTCACGTAGATGCCGGGAAAACAACATTATCGGAATGTATGCTTTACTTAAGTGGGCAGATCAGAAAGCTCGGAAGAGTGGATCATAAGGATGCATTTTTGGATACATACGAGCTGGAGCGGGAAAGAGGAATCACGATCTTTTCCAAACAGGCAGAATTAAAGATGGGTAATCTGGGGATAACTCTTCTGGATACACCGGGACATGTGGATTTTTCGGCAGAGATGGAACGTACCTTACAGGTGCTGGATTATGCAATCCTGGTGATCAACGGCGCAGACGGGGTACAGGGACACACGCGTACGCTTTGGAGACTGCTCAAAAGATATCAGATACCGACGTTCATATTCATCAATAAGATGGATCAGTTGGGAACGGATAAGGCAAAGGTACTGGCAGATCTGCAGAACAGACTGGATGAAGGATGTATCGATTTTTCGGAGATAACGGAAGAAACGTATGACAGTCTTGCCATGTGTGATGAGAAAGCGATGGAAGAGTATCTGGAGTCAGAGAAAATAGAAGAGGATACAATTGCTGAGATAATCGGTAACAGGAAAGTATATCCGTGTTATTTTGGTTCGGCGCTGAAGATGGAAGGCGTACAGGAATTCATGGATGGGATGACTGGTTACATAGAGAAAAATCAGCAGAGAAAAACAGATCCGGCATCCGGTAAAAGTGACATGAAAGGAAAAAGCACAGGTTTTTTTGGCGCAAAAGCCTATAAGATTTCCAGGGATGCAGCAGGGAACCGCCTGACACATCTGAAAGTAACATCCGGAAGACTGAAAGTGAAAGATATCCTAAAAGGGGATATGCGGAAGAACGGTCACTCAGGTGAAACAGAGGGTGCCGATCATAGCTGGGAAGAAAAGGTCAATCAGATCCGCATTTATTCCGGTGAAAAATATGAGATGGTGCAGGAAGCGAAAAGCGGCATGGTATGTGCAGTAACCGGATTGAATTATACTTATCCAGGTGAAGGCCTTGGCATAGAATGCGATTCCGAAGCACCGGCACTGGAGCCTGTCTTAAGCTACAAGATCGAACTCCCGGAGGGGTGTGACGTCCACAAAATGCTCGGAAATTTACGTATACTCGAAGAAGAGGACCCAATGCTTAAGATTGTATGGAATGAAGAACTGGGAGAGATCCATGCAAAACTTATGGGAGCAGTCCAGATCGAGATATTAAAAAGTCTGATCAAAGACAGGTTTGGTGTAGATGTGGAATTCGATACGGGAAATATCGTATATAAAGAGACCATCCAGAATACAGTGGAAGGTGTGGGGCATTTCGAACCGCTCCGGCATTATGCGGAAGTACATCTGAAGATGGAACCGGGAGAAAGAGGCAGCGGTATTGTGATCGGAACGAATTGTAGTGAGGATATGTTAGACAAGAACTGGCAGCGTCTGATCCTTACCCATCTTCTGGAAAAAGAACACAGGGGTGTGCTGACAGGTTCTGTGATCACGGATATGAAGATCACACTGACGGCAGGACGGGCACATCTGAAACATACCGAAGGCGGGGATTTCCGGCAGGCAACCTACCGTGCGGTGCGTCAAGGACTGATGCAGGCCGAAAGTATGCTGCTGGAACCGTATTATGATTTTCAGCTGGAAATTCCATCGGGAATGATCGGACGGGCACTTACAGATATTCAGCGGATGAATGGGGAGACCGGTACACCGCAGACAGAAGGAGAGATGACGACGATCGAGGGATATGCACCGGTTACAGGTATGCGGGATTATCAGATGGAAGTGAATTCTTATACAAGAGGACAGGGACATCTGACCTGTACGTTCCGCGGCTATGAACCTTGCCGGAACGCAGAGGCAGTGATCGAAGAGATTGGTTATGATCCGGAGCGCGACATCGAGAATCCGACAGGATCCGTCTTCTGTTCCCATGGTGCAGGATTTAACGTTCCATGGAATCAAGTGCCAGAGTACATGCATTTGGAGAATCAGCTTGAAAAAGAACAGGCATTAGAAGAAGCAAAGAGGCAGTCCGAGCAGGCAGCAAGACAGGTACCGAGAGCGGCCAGAACACCGGGAGTCTATTCTAAAGCAGCAGAAAAAGAACTGGAAGAAATCTTTATCCGCACATATGGAAAAGTAGAAAGAAAAGGTGGACTGACACCAAAAACTTACGAAAGTGAGTATGCGAAAAAGCAGCGCAAAAAAGAAGAGGCTATGCAGGAATACCTGCTGGTTGACGGATACAATGTTATTTTCGCATGGGAAGAGCTGAAAGAACTGGCAAAAGTCAGCATCGAGGCTGCCAGAGACAAACTGATGGATATCCTGTGTAATTATCAGGGGTATAAGAAATGTGTCCTGATTCTGGTATTTGACGCATATAAGGTAGAAGGCTATGCACTGGAGATCCAGAAGTATCATAATATCCATGTCGTATATACCAAAGAAGCCGAAACTGCCGATCAGTACATTGAAAAGGTCGTTCATCATATCGGAAGAAAGTATCATGTGACGGTCGTGACTTCCGATGGGGTAGAGCAGGTAATCACGATGGGGCAGGGTGGAACCCGTATTTCTTCCAGAGATTTCTTAGAAGAGATTGAATATACAAAGAAATTGATTGAAGAAGATAATGAAAAACAACGGGTCAGTGACAGGAACTATCTGTTTGACCATGCGGATGAGGAATTTGTGAAGAAAATGGAAAAAATCAGGCTTGGAAAAGAAACTGAATAAGGATAAGTAAAAAATAAGCACATAGAAAAATCTTAAAGATCCGATTTTTCTGTGTGCTTTGTATTGTTATCCGGTAAAAGCAGGGACTTGATGAAAGTATGCATATATAGAAATAATATATAAATGATGAAAACATATCAATAAACACAATTAGACAGATAGATTATTTATTGGTAAAATAATATTTAATGATAGCATGCAAGTCATGAATGAAGGGGGAATATATGAAAAAGAAAAATGATTGGATAAAAAAGGGAATCTTGATCATAGTTTTACTGGTATGCATTGCTGCATATTTATGGGTACCGGGGATACATAAGACAATGAACCGGATATTTAAGATGTTTGCAAGCGGAGACTTTACAGTTGTAAGAGATTTTGTTGCGTCATATGGGGTATATGCGGCACTGATGTCTTTCTTGTTAATGATTTTTCAGTCAATCGCAGCACCTCTTCCGGCATTTTTAATTACATTTGCCAATGCCAGCCTGTTTGGATGGTGGAAAGGTGCGATTCTTTCATGGAGCAGTGCAATGGCGGGAGCAGCCATATGCTTTTATATTGCAAAAATATTAGGACGTGACGTAGCGGAAAAATTAACAAGTAAAACAGGTCTTGAACAAATTGATACATTTTTTGAACGTTATGGAAAGAATACGATTTTAATCTGTCGTCTTCTTCCGTTTGTATCATTTGACATTGTTAGTTATGCGGCAGGTCTTACTTCGATGTCATTTGTTTCATTCTTTGTTGCTACGGGAATCGGACAGTTACCGGCAACCATCGTCTATTCTTATGTGGGCGGTATGCTGACTGGCGGAGCGAAACTTCTTGTAACAGCATTATTGATTTTGTTTTCTCTTTCGGCATTAATTTTTATGCTGAGAAAGATATATATGGACAGACAGTCCGGAAAATAAAAAAAGGGAGGAAAAAGAATATGGAAACATATTACAATCCGGAGGATCTTGCAAAGTTTGGGACAATCGGGGAAAAAGCATCAGAGTTGGCAGAAAAATTCTTTGCTTATTACAATGCGGTATTCGAAGAGGGTGCGCTGACTGCAAGAGAGAAATCATTGATCGCACTTGCAGTGGCACATACCGTACAGTGCCCATATTGTATTGATGCTTACACGAACGACTGCCTGGATAAAGGTGTCAGCGAAGAACAGATGACAGAGGCGGTACATGTAGCAGCGGCGATCCGCGGCGGAGCAAGTCTTGTACACGGGGTACAGATGAAAAATATTGTAAAGAAACTGGAGTTTTAATTAAAAAAGAAGAAAAGAGGAAAAATAAGATGAAAAAGAAAATTGTGACATTATTACTGGTAGCTGCAATGACAGGTACAATGGTTGTTGGATGTGGATCAAAGGCTGATGATAAGACAGCAGATACGAAGACAGAACAGACGGATGATAAAAAGGATACAGAGGAAAAGAAAGAACTGGCAGATGATGAATACCAGTATGTATCCGCAGCAGATACAGTAATTGCAGATGGAGTTCACGTGTTAGATGTAAGAGAATGGGAAAATTATTCCAAAGGAAGAGTTGCAAATTCAGAGTGGTGCCCAATCTTCCCATTGGAGGACGATTCCCTGGTAGATGAGATGACAACTTATGCCAAAGATCATCTGAATGACGGAAAAGATATCTATGTTATCTGCAACAGTGGAAAACGTGGAGCTGAAAAAGCAACAGCTGTATTAAGAGATGCAGGAATTGAACCAACATCCATCTATACAGTAGAAGGTGGAGCAGAAGCACTTGGTAAAGAAAATGGGGCATTGACCACAGACCGTACAGAAGAAAATATCGATTGGAAATATGTATCAGGAAAGGATGCCGTTGACAAGGTAGGAGATAAAGATGTACAATTTTTAGATGTTCGTGATGATGATACCTATAAAGCAGGTCATCTGAAAGGAACACTTCAGTGCAGCCTGAAGGAATTTGATACACCGGAAGCACAGACAGAGATGTACAATCTTGCAAAAGACAAGATGGACAAGGACGAGCCTGTATATATTCTCTGCTACAGTGGTAATAAATGTGCAAAAACAGCAATTTCAGTAATGAAAGATGCAGGATTTGATACAGATAATTTGTTTATCATTGAGAATGGAGCAAAAGACGGTGATGTATCCGCAGCTTTTGTAACAGAGTAAAGATAGGTGTTCGAAAGAATCTGTTGTGGTTTACAAATGATGATGGAACAGGCTGGAGAGCAACCGTACCATTTCTTGTACTTTATGAAAATGGATATGATAACATTTCTGTGTATGATGGTGGATGGTATGAGTGGCTAATGCATGATGACTATCCGGTACAGGTTGGTGATCCGGCAAGTGATGAGTGTGTTCACACAACAGTTGGAGAACTTCCTACAGGAAAAGCTGCAAAATAAAACATAGCAGAGAGTGTAGAGAATTTCTGCGAAAATATAATACAAAGGTTATGGGCGCTGTCACTGGATATCAGTGACAGCGTTTGGTAGTATTAAGGAGAAAAATGAAAAAAATTATTTATATATGTTTAGATTTATTAACCATAGCGTTTTTGATCGGAGGATATGCGTTCCAATATTTTACAAGAAAAAAACTGGGGATGCTCCGGTGGGTGAATTATCAGAATATGCAGATCCAGAAGAATCCTGTTTATGATATACTAAAATATATTACAGTTGCTGCTGCTATTGTACTTATCGTATTAATTATTGTGGGATATAGGAAGAAAAAAGAATGAAAAATAAAAAATTGTGGATATTTATCGGAATTATTGTTCTGATTTTGATATTAAATCACATATTTGGCTGGTCTTCTTATCTGGGAAATACAGAGAATCTGAAATTCCTGGAAAACATGGTACAGGAAAATTTAGTGTTGGCGATTGGCATCTATACCATACTTACCATCATAAGCTGTGTGGTACTTGCACTTCCGGGGGTGACATTTGCAATCGTTGCAGGTCTGGTATTTGGACCGGTACTTGGAACCATCTGTTGTTCCGTAGCGACTACACTTGGGGCTATGGTAGCATTTGTTGTAGGAAGATTTTTCTTACAGGACATTATTAAGCCGATGGCGATGAAGAACAAATATTTAAAAAAATGGTTATTTGATGAGTCTGGAAATAATGAAGTATTTATTCTGATGATCACAAGACTGGTTCCATTATTTCCGTATAATCTGCAGAATTTTGCTTATGGTGTGACAGATATTAAGTTTTCAACATATTCCATTTGTTCTTTGATCTTCATGCTTCCGGGAACAGCTATGTATACGGTTGGAATGGCAGGACTTGCAGACAAAGAGAACCGTATTCTTTATATCGGGATAGCAATTGTTCTGGCTGGGATGGTAATAGGGCTTGGTACGTTCCTTAAGAAGCATTATGTGCAGGAGGAAAAAAATGAAGGATAACAATACAGTAGAAGCGTGTACCCATTGTCACGTCTGCCAGAATCAGTGTGAATTTTTGAAAAAGTACGGAATAGATATCGGAGATACAGAGAAGTTAAAAGAGCTTTCTTATCATTGTTTCCTGTGTGGAAAGTGCACAGAGGTATGCCCTGAGAATATTGATGGAAGAGAGTATATTCTAAATCTCCGGAGAGAAAAAGTAGAAAAATCCGGTGGAACTTTGGAAGAAAAAGGATATGGGATGCTGTTAAAAGAAAAAAAAGATTATATATATCGGAATTACAGACATGCACAAGGGGAAAGTATTCTGTTTCCGGGATGTAATTTTCCTTCTTTTTATCCAAAGACGACTAAGAGGCTGGTAAATGAACTGAAAAAATATGGTATAGGAGTGGCATATGACTGCTGTGGAAAGCCGATTGTAGAACTTGGCATGAAAGAGGATGAAAAAAGGATTATAAGTCAGATACAATCAGAATTGCATAAAAGAAAAATCAAAGAAGTAATCATGCTTTGTCCGAACTGCTATGCATATTTAAAACCAAGAATGGAAGAAGTAAAGGTTGTAAGCATTTATGAAAAGCTTGAGGAATTCGGAATCGGAAAGAAGAATCTGCTTCCGGCAAAGGTGTTCCTTCCATGTCCTGACAGGGAAAAGAAAGAACTGTTAGGAGAGATAGAGCAATACATAGAAGGAAAGCTGACTCCAATCGAAGAGGTACAGTGTTGTGGCTTAGGTGGCTGTGCCCCTGTAAAAGAACCAGAACTTGCAAAAAATATGGGAGCAGCGTTAAAAAACAGTGGCGGGCAGAAGATTTACAGCTATTGTGCGTCCTGTGCAGGCAATCTAAATCGGAACGGATGTAAGAATGTCACTCATATTTTGACAGAAATATTAGAAACAGATGAAAAAGCCGATACAGGGAAATCGATGTTGAATAGGATGAAAACAAAATTTATATAAGGGGATAACGACGGAAATGAAATGGGCAGTGATCGTATTTACCAGAGTTCCCATTCCGGGACAGACAAAGACAAGAATGATGCCATATTTTTCGCCGGAAGAATGTGCAAAACTTCATGAAAATTTTCTGAAAGATATTGCACAGGAATGCGAAAAAGTAAATGCTGACATATTCGTATGCTACACACCGGAAAAAGGGAAAGCATATCTGGAAAAATTATTCAGGAAAGCAAAAGAATATATTTCCCAGACAGGGGAAGGTCTGGGAGAAAGGATGTATCAGGCAATCGAATATGTACTGGAAAAAGGGTATGATTCCTGTGTATTAATAGGAACGGATATACCGGAACTGAAATGTTCGGATTTGGAGTATGCGTTCAGGCTTTTGGATGTAAATGATGTAGTCTTTGGTCCCACCGTAGACGAAGGGTATTATCTGGTCGGAATGAAAAGACCGGTATGTGAAGTGTTTGAAAAGAAGACATATGGAACAGGAAATGTACTGGAGCAGACCGTGCAGCCATTACAGGAAATGGGACTGACAATCGGATATGTAAGAAGATTGCAGGATATGGATGACAGAGATGATATTACGGCGTATCGGAGCCGGATGAGGAGGCAGAAGTTACTTCAGAACACACATACTGGACGTTACCTGCTAAAAAAACAGAAGATTTCTATCATTGTGCCGATCTATAATGAAGAGACAACGATAGAGAAACTGCAGGAGCAATTAGAAAACTTACAGGGAAAGTGTGAGATCATTCTAGTCGATGGTGGGAGTACAGACGCAACATTGTCGATGATCAGACCGGGATTTAAAGTACTGCATTCGGAAAAAGGCAGGGCGAACCAGATGAATCTTGGCGCAAAAGAAAGTACCGGAGATATTCTTTTCTTTCTTCATAGTGACAGTGAACTTCCGAAAAGACCGCTGGAAGAAATCAAAGCAGTGATAAAAGATCATGAAGCAGGATGCTTTGGCATTGCATTTCATTCCAGACAGTTTTTTATGTGGACATGCAGAGTTATTTCAAATCATAGGATAAAAGACAGAAAAGTGATGTTTGGAGATCAGGGGATTTTTATCACAAGAGAACTGTTCTTCAAAGCGGGGATGTTTCCGGCTCTTCCGATTATGGAAGATTACCAGTTTTCGCTTACGTTAAAGGAAATGGGAGTAAAGCTTGGCATTGCTAGGCACAGAATCTATACGTCAGACCGGAGATTCCCTAAAAAGGTGATTCCGCAGTTAAAAGTGATGTGGAAGATGAACCGGCTAAGAAAAATGTACCGGGATGGTGTGCCGATAGAGACGATATCGAAGTTATATAAAGATGTAAGATAAAATGTCAGGAAACAATATAGCCAATAGGGGATCGGGATTATGGAACGTATAAAAGGATTAAATGAATATGTGAAAAATGAAAAGTATAGGAAAGCATTAAATCTTCCGAATGAACAGGAAGAAGAATATACAATGCTTGCACAGGGAGAGTATAATATTAATTACAGCTTCACGCATCCAAAGACAGGGAAAAAACTTCTGTTACGTGTCAATTGTGGGAGTCAGATGCATCTGGAAAATCAGATTGGGTATGAATGTCATGCACTGCAATTGCTGGAAGCATCGGGAAGAACGCCAAAAGTGCTTTATGTAGACGGGAGCAGGAAATTTTTAGATTACGGAGTACTGGTAATGGAATATCTGCCGGGAAAAGCATTAGACTATCATACGGATTTAAAATATGCGGCAGAGTGTCTGGCTGATATACATAGTGTCAGAATACCGGAATCAGAATCGGGTTTGATTCGGCCAGAGAATCCACTGACCGCAATATTGGAAGAGTGCGAAGAGATGGTGAAGATATATATGGATTCACCGCTTGGAAAAGACAGGATGAAAAGGAAAATCCGAGATTTGCTTGATAAGGCATGGAAAAAGGCAAAAGAATTCCATATGGAAGATTCACCGTATCAATGCTGCATTAATACAGAACTGAATTCCACGAATTTCTTGATTGGAGGAGAAGGAAAGCCGAACTATCTCATTGATTGGGAAAAGCCGTTATTTGGAGATCCGGCACAGGATCTGGGACATTTCCTTGCACCGACAACGACGTTTTGGAAAACGGATGTGATATTGAGGGAAGAAGAGATAGAAAATTTTCTGAATGAATATCTGAAATGTGTGTGGGCGCGTTTTGATATAACGGGATTAAAAGAACGAACAAAAGTATTTATGGAGATTACATGCTTAAGAGGAATCACCTGGTGCGCAATGGCATGGGTGCAGTATCAGCAGCCGGATAAACTGATCATAAATGAATCTACATATCGGAAGCTGGAGGATTATCTGAGTGATGGATTTTTAGAAAAAATAGAAATATTTTTGGAACAATAATGTAAGTGAGAATAAGGAGAAAAGAGATGGAAAAAGAAAAAATTGCGGAACTTTTTATGAAAGGGATTGACTGTTCTCAGGTTGTAGCAGGGGCATTTGCAGAAGAACTGGGGATCACACAGGAAGAAGCATATAAGATGGCTGCAGGATTTGGCGGTGGAATGGGAATCGGTGAAACCTGCGGTGCAGTAGTTGGTGCAATGATCGTACTGGGACTGAAATTTGGACATTGTGATACAGAGCATATGGAACAGAAAGATATCATGAATGCCAAAAGAGCAGAGTTTCTGACAAAATTTCAGGAAAAATATGGTGTCTGTAGCTGTAAAGGATTATTAAAACATGATATTGCAGATCCAGAGGGCATGCAGAAGATACTGGAAGAGGGACTTTTGTTTGATTTCTGCCCGGAAATAGTAAGAGATACCATTGAAATATTGAATGAGGTTGTGTAATGAATGATATCATCAAAGATTTTCATGAGCTGACAGAGATTCCGGTATTCCAGGAGATGGTGCCGGATAAGAAGTATATGGATACAGAAGAGCATCTGGATGTATTGCAGATGAATATCGGACGGAAATGTAATCTACTTTGCAAACACTGCCATGTGAATGCCGGACCTGCAAGAACAGAAGAAATGTCAAAAGAAGTGATGGATGCCTGTCTTACATTTGCAAAGGAACAGAATATTGCAACGATAGATATTACCGGAGGTGCACCAGAGATGAATCCACATCTGGAATATCTGATAGAAGAAAGCAGTAGAATCTGTAACCATGTAATCATCAGAACGAATCTGGTCATATTATTGGAGGAAGAATATGAACAGCTAATGGAAGTGTATGCAAAGAATAAAGTAGAAATTGTGTGTTCTCTTCCGTATTATCGTGCGGCAGAGATGGATAAGGTGCGCGGAGAAGGATCATTTGATAAGGCTATTGAAGTAATCAAACACCTGAATGCGATAGGATATGGAAGAAATCCAGAACTGGTATTGAATATGGTCTATAATCCGGCAGGTGCTTTCTTCCCACCTGATCAGGAAGCAATGGAAAAAGAATATAAACAGAAGCTATTGCAGGATTTCGGAATTGAATTCAATAGTCTTTACACTTTGTATAATAATCCGATGGGAAGATTCGGAGCGTTCTTAAGAAAATCAGGGAATCTGAATCGTTATATGAAAAAATTATTCGATGCATTCAATGCAGATACAGTGGGGGCATTGATGTGTAGGACGCAGATTTCCGTGGATTATGATGGACAGTTGTATGATTGTGATTTTAATCTTGCGGCAGGAATTCCGGTTGTTGGAAATCAGAAAATTTTTGATGTGACAGGAAAACCATATCAGGTTCGTAAAATACGGATGGATAAGCATTGTTATGCATGCACGGCGGGAGCCGGTTCCAGCTGAGGCGGCGCAACGAGTTAGGCAGGCTGCCTGACAAATACTTCTGGAAGAAGAGCGTGTATTATGTTACACTAATGCAGTATGAACAATAATTATGCATGGAAATGTAAGAATATACAAAAGGAGAAAAGAATATGCCAGTTTTTGATTTTAACGCAACGCCGGACGAGAAGAAACCAGCGGAATGTACATATACGGTAATCCGCTCTAATGAAAATGAAGCAACTATAGAAAAACCAATGATGATCCTGGATAATAAGCAATGTAAATGGGAACATCATTCCTGCGGCGTATTTACCAATCCGATCAAGAGGACATCATTCGAATTTCAGCAGGAAGACGGAACCGTAAGTGCAGACATCTTAAAGATCGATGCAAGGTTTGTAAGTCTGTTAAAATGGCTCGGAGAGAATCATATTAATGTGCGTCTCTCAGGAGAGAATACAGAAGAAGGATATGCAGTATACAAGATCCGCGAGATTGCATTTGGCGGCGGTACAAAGTTATCTGCAGAAGATGGATTCCTGCAATTTATGATCGAGCGTCTTCTGGCAAGTAATGCACCGGCAGAAGAGGAGAATGATGAAGATGAAGACGAAGCAGGAGATGATATGAAGCTTACCAGTCTTCAGAGTATCACAGACTTCATGAACTGTGCGGGAAGAACCCTTCCGGATAATATCCGCCTTTGGGCAAGACGTAATCTTGCCGTGGCACGTTCTCATGAAGTATCACCGGAAGAAAGACGTCATGCACAGAGAGCGCTTTCTATTATGATGAATGTACAGTGGAAGAGCAATTATTTTGAAGCGATCGATCCGGATGAAGCGCGCAGAATTCTTGATGAAGAACTTTACGGAATGGAGCGCGTAAAGCAGAGAATCATCGAGACCATAATCCAGATCAACCGTACACATACATTGCCGGCATATGGACTTCTGTTAGTGGGACCGGCGGGAACCGGTAAATCACAGATTGCCTATGCGGTGGCACGTATCCTGAAGCTTCCATGGACGACTCTGGATATGAGTTCGATCAATGATCCTGAGCAGCTGACAGGAAGTTCTCGTATCTATGCCAATGCAAAGACAGGTATCATCATGGATGCATTTGCCATGGCAGGAGAATCAAATCTGGTATTCATCATTAATGAGCTGGATAAAGCAGCATCCGGAAAAGGAAATGGCAATCCGGCCGATGTACTTCTGACATTACTGGATAATCTTGGATTTACAGATAACTATATCGAGTGTATGATTCCGACCGTAGGAGTATATCCGATTGCGACTGCGAATGACAAGTCTCAGATCAGTGCACCGCTGATGTCACGATTTGCCGTGATCGATATCCCTGATTACACACCGGAAGAGAAGAAAGTGATCTTCTCCAAATTCGCACTTCCGAAGGTATTAAAGAGAATGAGCCTTAAGGAAGACGAGTGTATCATGAGTGAGGAAGGATTGGATGAATTGATCAAGTTATATTCTAATACATCCGGAATCCGTGATCTGGAGCAGGCGGCTGAACACATTGCGGCGAATGCCCTGTATCAGATTGAGGTAGATCATGTGAAATCTGTTACATTTGATGCAGAAATGGTAAGAAATCTGTTGAGATAATGAAAACTGCAAGAACAACATTTTTTACAAGAGATAAAAATTTTTATAAGACATTTTTCCGGTTGATGCTGGTTGTGGCACTTCAGAATCTGGTGGCTTACAGTGTGAATATGCTTGATAATATCATGCTTGGAAGTTACAGCCAGAATGCATTGTCCGGTGCGGCAACGGTGAACCAGATATTCTTTATTGTGAACCAGCTGGCATTGTCTATTGGAAATGCACTGGTAGCAATCTGTTCTCAGTACTGGGGAAAGCAGGAGACTGAGGAAATCCGGAAGCTGACAGGAGCAGCACTGGCACTCAGTATTCTGATCGCAGCAGTGGTCGTGACAGCCTGTACGTGCATGCCGGAGTGGCTCCTGGGAATATTTACGACGTCACCTGAGATTATTGCGGAAGGAAAGGCATATCTGGGACTCCTGAAGTGGACATTTTTACTTTTCATGATAAGTAATCTGCTGATTGCTATGCTTAGAAGTGTAGAGGTAGTGAAGATTTCATTTGTCATATCAGTAGTGTCATTGATCACAAACGGTTGTATCAATTACACATTGATTTTTGGACATTTTGGATTTCCGGAGATGGGGATCAAGGGAGCAGCAGTGGGAACGTTAACTGCAAGAATGCTGGAACTATTGATCATTGTGGTGTATGTGTGGAAGATAGATACGAAAGTCCGGTTATTTGACGTTGATTTGATCAGAATCATATTTGCGCCGGAGAATAGAAAGATATGGAGGGCATTCTTAAAAGTTGCATTTCCAATCATGTGCTCAGGGATGATCTGGGCAATCTCGGTACCGATGCAGACGGCAATTCTCGGACATTTGTCCGCAGATGCAATTGCTGCAAATTCTGTATCCAGCACATTCTTCCAGTATCTGAAGGTGATCGTAATCGCCATATCATCTGCATCTGCAGTTGTGATCGGGAAAGATATCGGAGAGGGAGATATTGAAAGAGTAAAATCTGATGGAAGAACGCTTTCTGTGATTGATCTTCTGATCGGTGTAGTGCTTGCTTCTCTGCTATTTGTATTGAGAGGACCGCTGTTATCCATGTATAAACTGACAGATACGGCAGCAGTCCTGGCAGATCATTTCATTATGATCATGAGCATAGTTATGGTAGGAATGTCATATCAGATGCCGGTATCGATAGGTGTCATTCAAGGTGGGGGAGATACAAAGTTCTCCATGTATATGAATCTGATCTCTACATGGGGGATCGTGATGCCGCTGTCATTTTTGACGGCATTCGTGTGGAAACTCCCGGTGGAACTGGTCGTGATTGCAGTGCAGTCGGACCAGTTGTTCAAAGGAATTCCGGTATTTTTACGATTTAGGAGCTATAAGTGGATTCACAAATTAACATAAAAAGAAGTATGGAATGGAAAGAATTTGAAACAACATTTTCGGTAAAATTAAATCAACAGCAAAAAGAAGCAGTACAGAGCACAAAAGGGCCGGTACTGCTTCTTGCCGTACCCGGATCAGGAAAGACCACGGTACTGGTGACACGTCTTGGTTATATGATCTACTGTAGGAATATTCCTCCGGAGAGCATACTTACGGTTACATATACGGTGGCAGCGACAAAAGATATGTCCGAAAGATTTGCAGTCCGTTTTGGCGAGGATATGGCAAAGAGACTGGAATTTAGGACGATCAACGGAATCTGTGCGAGGATTATCCAGTATTACGGAAGACGGATTGGAAAGACACCATTCGAACTGGTGAAGGATGAAAAGACAACGACAGGGATGCTGATCAGAATCTGTCAGGATCATGGCATAGGATATCCGACGGAGAGTGATCTTAAGAATGTAAGAACGTTGATCACATATATAAAAAATATGATGCTGACCGAAGAAGAACTCCAGAAGTTAGAAGAAGAGTCGGATATCCGAATTGCAGGAATCTACCGTGAATACTGTAGTCAGATGCGTGCGCAGAATCTGATGGATTATGATGATCAGATGTTGTATGCATATAAGATGCTGAGAATGGATCCTGGACTTCTGGCGTATTTTCAGAAATTGTATCCGTATATCTGTGTAGATGAAGCACAGGATACATCAAAAATTCAGCATGCGATCATTGCTTTGCTGGCGACAGAATCGGGAAATCTGTTTATGGTCGGAGATGAGGATCAGAGTATCTATGGATTCCGGGCGGCTTATCCGGAAGCGTTGTTGTCGTTCGAAAAGAATCATAAAGGTGCAAAGGTACTTCTGATGGAAGAAAATTTCCGATCGAATGCGAAGATTGTGGAGGCAGCGGATAAATTCATCCAGAAAAATACGCTTCGTCATGAAAAACATATGAAGCCTGCAAGAGAGGCAGGGACGGATATCAGAGAAATTTCTTTAAAATCCAGAAAGGCAGAGTATGTATATCTGATGAGGGTAGCACAGGAATGTATGACCCGGGAAAGCAGCCTGCAAAAGAACGGTATGGATGCACGGAAAGCGGAGACGGCGGTTCTATACCGGGATAACGAGTGTGCTATTCCGTTGATAGATCTTTTGGAGAGGAAGAATATTCCGTACAGGATGCGGAATGCAGAGCTGTCTTTTTTCACACACCGTACGGTTCTGGATGTAGAGAATATCATACGGTTTGCAATGAATCCGAAAGATACTGACAGATTCATGCAGATATATTACAGATTGAAATTGTTCTTCCGTAAGGAAGATGCTTTAAGATATGTTAACTTGAGCAAGGAGAAAGATATGGCGGTTCTGGATGCGGTACTTAAGTATGATAATCTGGAAAAGTATCAGGAGGATAATATCCGTAATCTGAGACGGCAGATGGAACGCATCTTAAAGATGACAGGGGATGAGGCGGTTGATCAGATACTGACATATATGGGTTATCAGGATTATCTGAAGAAAATGGGCATGAATGCAAATAAATTAGAGATTGTCAAGATGATTGGAAGCAGGGTAGACTCTCCGGAAAAATTACTGGAACGTCTGGAAGAGCTTAGAAAGATCATCCGGGAAAAGAAGACGGAAAGCGACTGTCCATTTATTCTGTCTACCATGCATGCGAGTAAAGGACTGGAATATGATACCGTCTATCTTCTGGATGTTATGGATGGGATACTGCCGGAAAAAGTTCTGGTAAATCCGCGGACGGCATCGAAAGAAGAACTTGAAACTTACGAGGAAGAAAGAAGACTTTTCTATGTAGGTGTGACCAGGGCAAAGAATCAGCTGAATGTATTTACGACGAATAAGCCGTCTAAATTCTGCAGTGAGCTGCTGGGAAAGAGGAATCTGAGAGAGAATCGGCAAAAAGAATATGCAGGAATAAAGAAATGGGGAGATTATAGTCCGGCGGAAACATATGGCGTAAAGGAAAATGGAATGTATCATGGCTCTCAGAAGCAACCGGGAAAAAGCTATCAGGAACTCGCAGATGCACTTGGAGAAGGCATGATTGTAAAGCATAAGAAATTCGGTGAGGGTGTCGTGGTAGACATGGAGGATGATCACATCCGGATACAGTTTGGAGACAATGTAAAGAACATGGATCTGAAGGTTCTGGCAAGACTTGGAATGCTGGAAATATAGGAAAATTTCAATCCGAAAATGCAGCGATACAATCTGAGAAAATTGTATAAGAATAAAAATGACCAATAGTCAAAAACTGTATTGACTGTTGGTCTTTTTTGATGTATATTGCAATTAGGTACAAAAAATGACCAATAGTCATAAAGGAGGGGCGGTTATGAATATGGTCGCATTTGGCAAAAAGGTAGTAAAGTTCAGAATTCCGATAATGATCATCAGTATCTTACTCCTGATTCCGGCAGGGCTTGGATATGTGAATACAAGAGTCAATTATGATGTGCTGACGTATTTGCCGGAAGATATAGAGACGATGCAGGGACAGGATATTCTGGTAAAAGACTTCGGAACCGGTGCATTTTCCATGTTTATTGTGGATGGAATGGAAGATAAAGAGGTGTCGGCCCTGAAAGCAAAGATTGAGAACGTGGAACATGTTCAGAAAGTTTTATGGTATGATTCGCTGGCAGATATCAGTATGCCAAAGAGTATGATCCCAAAGGATGTCTATGAGGTGTTCAATTCCGGTACAGGAACGATGATGGCGATTTTTTTTGACGAGGGTACTTCATCTGACGGAACGATGGATGCCATTGGGGAGATCCGTAAACTGGCAGGAAAACAGTGCTTTTTAAGTGGTATGTCAGCAATTGTTACGGATACGAAGAATCTGGCTGAGAAGGAGACACCGTTATATGTACTGATCGCAGTCGTATTGGCAGTGATCGTATTAGGTCTTACGATGGATTCCTATTTTATTCCTTTACTTTTTATGCTGAGTATCGGAATGGCAATCGTGTATAATTTGGGAAGCAACTACTTCTTTGGAGAGATCTCGTATATTACAAAGGCACTGGCAGCAGTACTTCAGCTCGGAGTGACACTGGATTATTCGATCTTTCTGATGCACAGCTATGAAGAACAGCAGATCCGTTACAACGGTGATAAAGAACGGGCAATGGCACATGCGATATCACAGACATTCTCATCTGTAATCGGGAGCTCGGTTACGACAGTGGCGGGATTTATTGCCCTGTGTTTTATGACATTTACACTGGGTATGGATATCGGTGTAGTTATGGTAAAAGGTGTCATCCTCGGAGTGATTGCCTGTGTGACAATCCTGCCATCTATGATCCTGTGCTGTGACAAATGGATCATGAAGACGATGCATAAGCCTTTCCTTCCGGATATTGGAAAGATATCAGATAAAGTTACGAAGCGGTATATGATCTATGTAATCCTTTTCCTTGTACTTTTGTTCCCTGCAATCTATGGAAATAACCATACAGCCGTATATTACAATCTGGATGAGACACTGCCAAAAGACCTTCCAAGTATTATTGCAAATGAGAAGCTGAAAAAAGATTATGACATGAATACGACGCATATGATTCTTGTGGACAGTTCCGTAGAATCGGCAGATGTTGCAAAAATGATTGATAAGATGGATGATGTCGATGGTGTTAAATGGGCACTTGGACTGGATGCACTGATCGGACCGGCAATTCCGCAGGACATGATCCCGAATTCTGTAACAGATATGTTGAAGAATGATAAGTATCAACTGCTATTGGTCAATTCTGAGTATAAGGTTGCATCGGATGAATTGAATGCCCAGATCAAAGATCTGAATAAAATATTACATAAATATGACAAAGGTGGCATGTTGATCGGTGAGGGTCCGTTGACAGCAGATCTGATCGATATTACGGATACGGATTTCAAGACAGTCAGTATGGTATCGATCGGTATCATTTTCGTGATCATATTGATATTATTTAAATCCATTTCGCTTCCGGTTATTCTGGTTGGTGTTATTGAATTTGCCATCTTTGTAAATATGGGAATTCCGTATTATACAGGAACGAAACTGCCATTCGTCGCATCGATTGTCATCGGCACGATCCAGCTTGGATCAACGGTGGATTATGCGATCCTTATGACAACGAGATATAAGAGAGAACGCAATCACGGAGCGGAGAAATACGATGCGATCACTACCGCACACCGTGCATCAGCACAGTCGATCATGGTAAGTGCGCTGAGTTTCTTTGCAGCAACAATTGGTGTCGGATTGTATTCAAATATTGATATGATCAGCTCGTTGTGTATATTGATGGCGAGAGGTGCAATCATCAGTATGATCGTAGTCATCTTTGTATTACCGTCGATGTTCATGGTATTTGATAAGGTGATTGTGAAGACAAGTAAGGGATTCTTACCTGCGAAATAAAGCATATAAGGATTGATTTATATAACCAGAATAAAAGCAAGCCCCGTATTTTGGTATGCTCCCCGTCAAGAGGACAATAAAAAATAATAAATTTTTGTATCGTCAGCCATGCTATGGCTGGCGATATT